>SLOS01000205.1 GCA_007132365.1 Bacteroidales bacterium
AAGCACGATCACCTCATTGCAATTATAAGTCTAACCAAAAACATTTAATCATGAAAAGGTTAATTGGATTACTTGTATTGCAATTGATTTGTTTATCATCTTTTGCAAATTCTTTTATTCATGGAATTGTAACAAATGAAAAGAGCATTCCGCTCATCGGTGCCAATGTTGTTGTTGAGGGCTCCTTTTCGGGAGCAGCCACCAATGCGGATGGCCGTTACCGGATTAACCTGAAAGAGGGCAGTTATGTCATACGGGTGTCTCATATGGGCTATGAGACTTACCTGACAGAGGTTGCCGTTGAAGGAGAAACAAGGCTTGATATAAGCCTTGAACGATCATCCTACCTGGCAGAGGAGGTTATAGTTTCTGCTACCAGAGCCCATTCAAAAGTGCCGGTTGCATATTCAGATATAAGCAGGCCTGAGATAGAAAGCAGGGATTTCGGTCAGGATATACCTTATATTGTTAGTTTTACTCCTTCATTTGTTGCCTCTTCAGATGCCGGGACAGGAATCGGTTACACCAGTTTCAGGATCAGAGGATCAGATATGAACCGGATAAATATCACATTAAACGGTATTCCTTTGAATGATCCTGAATCACATGGGGTGTGGTGGGTAAATATGCCCGATCTTGCCTCCTCCCTTGAAAATGTTCAGATACAAAGAGGGGTCGGTACATCCTCCCATGGAGCCGGAGCTTTTGGTGCAAGCATAAACCTGCAGACTTCAACCGTGAATCATGAGCCATACGGGGAAATCAATGCATCTGCCGGGTCATTTAATTCATTCAGGAATACAGTAAGGGTTGGTTCGGGAATGATAAATGACCGTTTTACATTTGATGCCCGGCTGTCAAAGATAACATCAGACGGTTATATTGACCGGGCTGGTGCAGACCTTAAATCCTTTTTCATTTCAGGTGGTATGCATACTGAGAACAGTTTGTTGAAGGTTAACGTATTCTCCGGCAAGGAGATAACCTATCAGGCCTGGGATGGGGTGCCTTCCTATATGCTCGATATTGATCGCAGGTACAATGGTATAGGTAGTTATACTAATGATCAGGGAGAAACGGTTTATTATGATAATGAAACAGACAACTATCAGCAGGATCATTTTCAGCTGTTTTATTCAAGGGAATTGTCACCTAACCTGCATTTTAACACTGCATTACATTATACCATCGGTTACGGATATTATGAACAATACAAGGAAAATCACCGATTCAGCAGTTACGGACTGGAAAACCTGGAACTGGAAGGGCTTGTTGTTTCAAGAAGTGATCTCATAAGAAGAAAGATCCTGGATAATGATTTCTATGGGATGACCTACTCCCTGAAATACTCCACCAGGAGTTATGACCTTA
Source organism: Bacteroidales bacterium (assembly GCA_007132365.1). Lineage (GTDB taxonomy): Bacteria > Bacteroidota > Bacteroidia > Bacteroidales > PUMT01 > PXAP01. Next base: position 1,372 of record SLOS01000205.1, read on the forward strand.
CATTGGGTGGTGCACTGAACCAGTATATAGGAGATCACTACGGACACCTGATCTGGGCTGAATTTTCCAATCATATACCGAAGAATTATGAGTGGTATTTCAATCAGGGGAAGAAAAATGATTTCAACATCTTCGGCAAAATTGATTACAGGATTTCTGAGAAAATAAATTTATACGGGGATCTTCAATACCGGAAAATTGATTACACTATTGATGGCATGGATGATGACCTGAGAGATATCTCACGTGAACATGAATACCACTTTTTTAATCCCAAGGCAGGCGTGTATTACGAATTTGATAACAGTCAGAATGTTTATCTCTCCTATGCGGTAGCAAACAGGGAACCCAACAGGAGCAACTTTAAGGATGCCAGGCCGGGAGAAATCCCAAGGCCTGAAAGACTTGGGAATCTTGAGACCGGATACAATCTTAAAACCCAAAATATAAACTTAAACGCCAACCTTTTTTATATGCAATATAAAGACCAGCTTGTGCTGACCGGACAGATCAATGATGTAGGTGCTCCCGTTATGACAAATGTTCCTGACAGTTACCGGGCCGGGCTTGAAGTAGTTGCAGGTTTAAGACTATCTCCGCAGCTCGGACTGGCATTAAATTTTGCGGTCAGTGAAAACAGGATTAAAGATTATACTGAATATGTGGATAACTGGGATTATTGGGATGATCCCGAAAATGAGCCATTGCAGATGACCAGGCACCTGGGCAGCACAGAACTTTCATTTTCCCCGCCGTTGATTGCAGGAAGCGAGATAACCTGGAAACCTTTTAAAAATATGTCGTTTAACTTCACAAGCAAATATGTAGACAGGCAGTTTATTGATAACAGCGCCAGCAGGGAAAGAATGCTGGATCCATATTTTTTCAGTGACCTGAGATTTAACTACATTATAAAAAGTGCATGGTTTGGGGATTTGGGAATTAATTTCCTGATTGGGAACATTTTTAATGCAAAATTTGAAACAAATGCATGGATTTATCGTTATATTTATCAAGGAGAAGAACAATATATGGACGGATTCTTCCCTCAAGCAGGCAGGCATTTTTTTTCAGGGGTTTCTATTAGGTTTTAGTTAGGTTAATTTTAGGGTTAATGGTGAAACAAGGCCGGAATATTTCCGGCCTTGTTTTGTGTGCCGTGCATCCACTCCATATGTTTTTAATTATTGTGCGCCATACCATGCACGCAATATTTCTTTTCAGTTTCCGGCGAAAACCAAAGTTTTTTTGTCAGCTCAGCATTATTTCTATTCCGGCTTCCTCAATGCTTTTTACGAACGGAACAGTAATCTCGTTATCTGTTATTATCATATCTACATCAGAAAGGCCGCATATCCTGGTGAACCCACGCCGTCCGAATTTAGTTGAATCAGCAAGCACAATGATCCTCTGGGCGGCTTTTATCATTTGCTGGTTAAGAATGGCTTCCATCGCATTGGTTGTTGTGAAACCATATTCCGGATCAATTCCGTCAACACCCAGAAAAAGTTTGCTGCAGGAGAAGTTATTCAATAGAGTTTCTGCATAGTAGCCTACAGTAGAAGATGAACTTTTTCTGACTGTCCCTCCTAGCTGTATTATTTCTATTATCGGATCCCGGGATAAGATAAGCGCTGCATTCAGAGATGCCGTAATAACGGTTAACTGTTCAACAGCTTTGATCTGCCTGGCCATTTCAATAATTGAAGTTCCCGATGCGAGTATAATGCTGTCCCCAGGCTCAATGAGGGCTGCAGCATTCCTCGCGATCCTTTGTTTTTGAACAACCCGTATTTTTTCCTTTTCATTAACCGGCCTGTCATTTATATAAGGATTATTCGGAGTTGCACTTCCATGCGTTCTGAAAAGAAGTTTTCGCTCCTCGAGATACTTAAGATCCTTCCGGATTGTAACAGCAGATACTTTCAGATCCCGGCTCAGGCTAAGCACAGTGACATGCCCGCTTTCTCTAAGCCTGTTAAGGATGAACTGATGTCTTTCCGCAATGCTTGCCGTCATATTCCGAGTTTTTTCAAAGGTAAATTGAAAATATTAAAAAAGCAAATGAAATAATATGAAACAATAAGGTTGCGTAATGTTTCGAATCTTAAAAATATTTTGTATAATTGTAATCATTTCTGAAAGTACCATGAACAGGGAATTGATGTTAAATAAACTGGAAGCCGTCAACCAGCCTTTTGATTTTGTAATAATAGGCGGGGGGGCTTCCGGCATTGGGATAGTTCTTGAAGCAGTCAGCCGCGGATACTCAGCTGTTTTATTTGAGAAGTCGGATTTTGTAAAATCTACCTCCAGCAAGAGCACTAAACTTGTACATGGAGGTGTGCGTTATCTTGCCCAGGGTGATGTTGCCCTTGTCAGGGAGGCTTGTGTCGAAAGAGGTCTGCTGCTCAGGAATGCTCCGCATCTTGTAAGGAGCCAGCCCTTTGTTATCCCCGCTTTCGGGTGGTTTGACGAGTTTTTGTATACAATTGGCCTGACCCTGTATGATCTGATGGCAGGACGTTACAGTCTTCGAAGATCAAAAAGGATATCAAAAAAGCAGGTGCTCAGTTACCTGCCAACGCTAAAAGAAAACAAACTTACAGCAGGTATTTTATATTATGACGGACAGTTTGATGATGCGAGGCTTGCGGTAAATGTTCTGCAGACAGCAACAGGATTGGGTGCTGTGGTAGTGAATCATATGCCGGTGGAAGCACTTATAAAGGATGGTGACGGGAAACTTCAGGGAGTAAAGGTGAAGGATCTATTCAGCGAAAAATCATTTAATGTTAAAGGGAGGTTTGTAATTAATGCCACCGGGGTATTTGCTGATGATATTTTACGGATGGACAGGCCGGGTATGCAACCCACTATGCGTCCCAGCCAGGGGATTCACATTGTATTGGACAAGTCATTTCTGCCCGGTGATCATGCGATCATGATACCGGATACTGATGACGGAAGAGTCCTCTTTGCCGTTCCCTGGCACGGCAGAGTAGTTGTGGGAACCACAGATACCCCCATTGATCAATCTTCTCTCGAACCGGTTGCTAAGGAGGAGGAGATCGAATTTCTATTGTCAACTTACGGGAGATACCTTAAAGAAGCTCCGGAAAGAAGCGATGTGTTAAGCATATTTGCCGGCTTAAGGCCTCTTGCTGCCACAAAAAATAATAATGGTAAAAAGACCAAAGAGATATCAAGAAATCATAAAATCATTGTCTCATCATCGGGACTTATGACCATGATTGGAGGCAAATGGACCACCTTCAGGAGGATGGCCGAGGATATTATTTCAAGGGCTGAAAAGGTGAACCGGCTGAAAAGGACAAGGTCTGTCACCAGGAAGATGAAGGTAAGAGGGTATAAGGAGTCCGTTGATATGAATGATCCTTATTATGTTTACGGGACTGATAGAGACGCCATGCTTGATCTGGTGAAGGGTAATCCTGCACTGGGAGAATTTCTGAGTGAAAGTCTGCAGATAATAAAGGCACAAGTGGTATGGGCGGTGAGGGAGGAGATGGCTATGACTGTTGAGGATGTATTATCAAGACGAACCCGCTGCCAGTTGCTTGATGCCAGGGAGAGCATTCGCATGGCCCCTGAGGTAGCCTCAATAATGGCTGAGGAGATGGGGAAGGATCAACATTGGATAAGGGACCAGGTATCGGCTTATGAAGAGGTGACCAGGAATTATTTTCTGGAGTCATAGTCTGCCTGAAAGCATAAATTGATACTAAAATACTATATTGCCAATTAAAATTGAAAAAGAGATATGGAAAACTTTATTCTTGCTCTTGATCAGGGTACCACCAGCTCCAGGGCCCTTCTGTTTGATAAAACAGGAAATATCCGGGCAGTTGCTCAAAAAGAGTTTACACAGATATTTCCAAGACCGGGATGGGTGGAACATGATCCGAATGAGATATGGTCATCTCAGGTGGCTGTAGCAGCTGAAGCCATTTCAAAGCTTGGTATAAACGGTAAAGCCGTGGCAGGCATAGGTATCACAAACCAGCGGGAAACAGCAATTGTATGGGACCGCAATACCGGAAACCCCGTTTACAATGCCATTGTATGGCAGGACAGGCGAACATCGGGGTATTGTGATGAACTCAGGCAAAGGGGAAACGAAAATCTGATCAGGGAAAAAACAGGGCTCGTTATTGATGCATATTTCAGCGGGACAAAGGTGAAATGGATCCTGGATAATGTTGAAGGGGCACGGGCAAGGGCGGAGAAAGGCGAACTGGCATTTGGAACAGTTGACAGCTGGCTGATATGGAAGCTTACTCAGGGGCGTTCCCATATAACCGATGTTACCAATGCAAGCCGTACTATGCTTTATAATATAAACTCAATGGACTGGGATGAAGAAATGCTTGAACTGATGGACATCCCTCTTAGCATGCTTCCTGAAGTTAAAGATTCAAGCGAGGTCTACGATTATACCAATTCTACCTTTTTTGCCTCTAAAGTCCCCATTGCCGGTATAGCAGGCGACCAGCAGGCAGCCATGTTCGGCCAGATGTGCATTGATAAGGGAATGGTAAAGAATACATATGGTACCGGCTGTTTTATCCTTATGAATACAGGTGATAAGCCTTTTATTTCAAAGAACAACCTGGTCACCACCCTGGCCTGGAAAATAGGGGATCAGGTAAACTATGCCCTTGAAGGCAGCATTTTTATCGGCGGGGCTGTGGTGCAGTGGCTGCGTGACGGCCTCGGTATTATCGGGTCCTCCAGTGAAGTGGAATCACTCGCCGCGACCGTGGATGATAACGGCGGTGTCTTTTTTGTACCCGCATTTACCGGAATGGGGGCTCCTTATTGGGATCAGTATGCGCGTGGGCTCATTGTGGGGATAAGCAGGGGGACCAACCGGGGACATATTGCAAGGGCTGCGCTTGAAGGGATCGCCTATCAGACTATGGACGTTTTGGATGTTATGAATAAGGATACCGGTATGGATGTCAGGGAACTGAGAGTTGACGGTGGGGCGGTCACCAACAACCTTCTTATGCAGTTCCAGGCTGATATACTCGGCATACCTGTGGTGAGGCCCGAAATAGCTGAAACAACAGCTCTGGGGGCTGCCTATCTGGCAGGACTCGCAACCGGGTACTGGGACAATATTGAAGAGCTCAGACAGCAGTGGAAAGTTGACCGAGAATTTTTTGGAACAATGGACCGGCAGATTGCCGGCAGACTCAAGGCCAGGTGGGCTGATGCAGTTAAAAGAGCAGGATCATGGTCGCTATAGGCAAAGAAAGCAACACCGCTATTCAAATAATAATCAAAAAGATGTTGTTTTACTCCGGTTTCGGATACTCCTTATTATTCAAAAATTAATTTCCCGGTTATTATGGATACAGTATACTTGTATGAATTTATTGGTACAGCCGTTCTCGTTTTAATGGGAGACGGGGTGGTTGCCAACACGGTACTTAAAGATACAAAGAGCCACGGGGCGGGATGGGTGGTCATCACATTTGGATGGGGGATTGGAGTATTGCTGGGTGTGATTATTGCCGCGCCTGTTTCCGGAGCTCATATAAACCCGGCTGTTACCCTGGGATTTGCATTTACAGGAATGTTTAGCTGGTCAATGGTGCCGGGCTACATAATTGCGCAGTTACTGGGAGGATTTTTCGGGGCATCTGTTGTCTATTTGTTTTTCAGACAGCACTTCAATATTACTGAGGATAAGGGTACCATACTTGCTGTCTTTTGCACCGGCCCGCAAATACGCAATTATCCATCCAATGTGTTCTCGGAGGTTATCGGAACATTTGTGCTTATTTTTACTATATTCCATTTTGTTGACCCTGTCTTTTTCACACCGGCCCTTGGTGAAGTTCCTGTGGGTCTGGGCTCAATTGGTGCGCTTCCCGTTGCATTGCTGGTTGTCGGAATAGGTATGTCGCTGGGAGGTACAACCGGGTATGCGATTAATCCCGCCCGTGACCTTGGACCCCGCTTCGCCCATTTTTTATATCCCATGAAATATAAGGGAGGCAGTGACTGGTCATATTCCTGGGTTCCGGTCCTTGCCCCGGTTCTTGGCGCATTTATTGCAGCCATGGCATTTCTGGCAATAGCTTAACCCTGGCCTGCTCTCTGTGGTTGTTACTGATAAACTCCCGGCCAGCTTCAGCTCATCAGGTTCTGGTAACCGGTCAGTCAGACTGCAACCACTGCTTTTGAGGTGTCTCCAGGTATACCTGAAACTCCGGTTGCCAATAACTCTTTAAATATTGAGGTATTAGGCAAGGTTGGTTACGGTTCTGTTAATTACGAAAGACAATTTCATACCCGGGGGGATATACGTTTTTATTTACGGGCAGGACTGGGAACCTATAATATATATGATTTTACCGGTGTTTTTAATCCTGATATTATTTTGCCAATATCCCTGTTGGTTACTTACGGGATTCCTCATGGTATTGAGGCCGGAACCGGTAATATTTTTTCAAGTATTGTGCAGACTGACACTGAGACCTGGGGGCCACAGCGTTTTAACAGATCCAGCGCTGCATTTTCATTCGGATACAGATACCAGAAACAGGAAGGTGGTTTTGTATTCAGAATCGGATACAAACCTGTTTTTGAATTTTTCAGGAGTTTTGTGCACTGGGGCGGACTGTCTTTCGGATATACTTTTTAAACAGGCCTCTTATGAATAAACTCTTTCCAGTATTGCTGATTGCAGGATTTATCCAATATTCATGTCAGAAAACAGACATTTCAGTTATTAATGTCAATAACAATATTATTAAGGTGATTGGACATGGTGGAATGGGTATAGCACACAACTACCCGATGAATACTTTCCCGTCGGTTATGAGAGCTCTCAGTTTGGGGGCAGACGGGGAGGAGATAGACGTTCAGATGACAATTGATGGCGTACTTGTGGCGTACCATGATTATGATATGTCAAAGAGATCGACTGCTTCGGGACAAATCTATAATCAAAGCTGGTCTGAGATATCCGGGGCAACCTACCTTAAATCCCTTTATACTGATTATGCAGTGATGAGGCTGGATTCATTGATTTCCGGGATACCGGTCCGCCAGGTTTTTACAACCTTAATGGTCAGCCGTCTCAAACTAAATGAGCATTCAGGAAATTCTTCCTGTAACCTGGTCGATACTCACATGATGCATTGAGTTAACCAGATAAACCAGCTTCAAATAGAAAATTCCTGTTTTTTTTGGTCCTGTTTACACTGGGGTATAATATTTTTTTGTAAATTCTGTTAATTATTGTATACTTTTTTGAGCCATAACCCAATTTAACCTGAAATTATGACTGGATCAGAGAGAATGAGGCCGGCAATTATTGTTGCTGTTTTTGCTATTATTATTTCAATTCCCAGGATATCAACCGGACAGGCGCCTATGCCTGAAATTCTGCAGAATGGGACACTCCGGGAGCAGCTCGATTACATCGAGGATAGAACACTTATATACAATAATTTCAGAGCTATCCGCGAAGATATGTTCCTTCAGGTCAAAAGAAATTCACTCGATTCACTGGCCGGTGCCAAAAGGGAAGTGAATAAACTTACTGAAGATCTGAACAGCAGGGATATAGAGATGGATTCCCTGTCTGCTCTCCTGGATGATACCAGGGATGATTTAGACCTTGCAATCAGGAACCGGGACAACATTGCCTTTCTGGGAATACCCATGCATAAAACCGCATATAACCTCCTGGTCTGGATAATAATAGCCGGCCTGACAACGCTTTTAATCCTCGGGAGTCTGATTTTTAAAAGGAACCGGGTTGTAACTTCCAGGGCATTGCGGGAGCTTGATGAATTGAATCAGGAGTTTGAAAACTACCGGAAAAGTTCAAGGGAAAAAAGGGAAAAACTCGTAATGGAACATTTTAACGAGATCAAAAAGCTGAAAGAAAGCTGATAATGATATAGAAGGTTTATCATTTATCAGCTTTTAATTCTTGAAATGTTAGTACATACCCTTCAGCGGTGATATCAAAATTACAGGGACATTTACATATGATTTTGTGTATCCGTTTGTGTATTCATTACAAAAACGGCACCTACAAATTGACCTTGTAAGTGCCTGGTAGCGAGAGGGAGACTTGAACTCCCGACCTCATGATTATGAATCAT
>SLOS01000300.1 GCA_007132365.1 Bacteroidales bacterium
CGTTCGGATCTTCTCAGGGCAAAATATGAGTATATTTTCAAGTCCAACATACTGGAATTCTACCTCGGAAATCCGATAACCCTTTAGGAATATGTCACTATCCGGCAGGGATACGTTATAAAATTAAAAGTATTTAGTTTCAAAAGAAAAGTATTCAGTTTCAATAGAACAGCAAAAAATAAGATTAATTTAATAAGTTCATACAGTAATGATGTCGAAGAAATACATGAAGTACCTTGTCATCGCAGCCGTTGTGATGATAGTCCTCGCCATAGCAGGGAAACGCGCAGGCTGGTTCGGCAAGGATCTGGAAATAACTGTCGCCACTGAGAAGGCCGAACTGCGCACCATTGTCGAGTCCATCAGGGCAAACGGCAAAGTCAGGCCGCAGACAGAGGTCAAGATAAGCCCCGATGTCTCGGGAGAAATAGTTGAGCTGCACGTGGCCGAAGGCAACCAGGTGGAGAGGGGCCAGCTTTTACTGAAGATCAAGCCCGACACCTATATCTCAATGCGCGACAGGGCCGAAGCTGCCGTTAACTCCGCAAGGGCACAGCTGGCGAACGCAAATGCACGCCTTGCGCAGGTACAGGCCCAGTATGAGCAGGCAGAAATGAATTATAACCGGAGCCGGAGGCTTTTTGACCAGCAGACAATTTCGGAGTCTGAATATGAAACAGCCAGGTCAAATTACCGCGTGGCAAAGGCAGAGGTGGAGGCAGCCAGGCAGTCTGTCCAGGCCTCTGAGTTTTCAGTGAAGAGCGCCATGGCCTCCCTGGAAGAGGCAGAGGAGAACCTGTCGCGAACGATCATTTATTCGCCCATGAGCGGGACGGTGTCAAGACTTAACGTGGAGCAGGGAGAAAGGGTGGTTGGTACCGCCCAGATGGCCGGCACGGAGATGATGAGAATAGCCAACATGAACCGTATGGAGGTGCAGGTGGATGTTAACGAGAATGACATTGTAAGGGTCAAACATAACGATACGGCAATAATTGAGGTGGATGCCTATATGGGACAGGATTTCAGGGGGGTGGTAACAGAGATAGCCAATTCCGCGAGTGTTGCCAATGTGGGAGCCGACCAGATAACCAATTTTGAGGTCAAGATACTGATCCTGCAGGAATCCTACGATCATCTTCTGCCGGATACCCCGGCAGGCCGTTTCCCTTTCCTTCCGGGGATGTCTGCCACAGTGGATATACAGACCCAGACTAAATCAGATATCCTCACCGTTCCCATCCAGGCAGTAACTACACGTGCTGATACACTGCTGCTGGCAGATGCAGGCCCGGGAGCAGGAGGGAATAACGCTCAGGCAACAACAGACCCTGGGCGGAGAAGCAGTATGAATGAGGTGGTATTTGTGGTGGACAGTGACAACACCGTGGTAATTAGAAGGGTCAGGACAGGTATACAGGATAATAATTACATTGAGATTATCGATGGACTCATGGAGGGGGATGAAGTGGTCGCAGCACCTTACAGTGCCATAACACGCACACTGGATGATGGATCGAAGGTGAAGGTAGTGGACAGGCAGGAATTGTTCAACTGACGGCCCGCATGCCTCCACGGCAAATATTTATTCCCTGTAATGCCAGATAGCATTAACCAGGAAGCAGATAATTCGTTGCCGGTCACCGAACAATATTGTGGCCGGTCTTTTTTGAAATAGAAGTTAAAATTAACCACCCCGGGGCATACCCCGGTAAAAGCATGGAATGAATTATTTCCGGCCGGGAGGGCCGGGAAACCTAAGTAAATTAAACCAACTTTTATCACTAAACCTGAAGCATTGGACAGGATTCTTAATATTGAAACATCAACGGGTGTATGCTCGGTAACCATCTCCTCGGGCAGAGCTGTCCTGGCTGCCAGGGAGAGTGTGGTTGAAAGGTCTCATGCGGCTATGCTGACGGTATTCATCCAGGAGGCTGTCAGCGAGGCGGGGATAAGCGTCGGCGACCTGTCCGCTGTGGCCGTGAGTCGCGGACCCGGTTCCTATACAGGTTTGCGCATAGGGGTTTCGGCAGCCAAGGGTATTTGCTACGGTGCGGGGGTGCCCCTGATCGCAATAGATACCCTGAAACTTATGGCACTGAAAGTGACCGGCATGCTCAATCCGGGGCCCCATGAAAATGATACCGGGAACAAGGGGGCGGACAACCTGCCGGTGCTTATGGGGCCTTGTAGTGACAATGTGCTGCTGTGCCCGATGATAGATGCCCGCCGGATGGAAGTTTATACTGCCCTGTACGACATTGAGGGCGGACTGGTAAAGGATGTCAGCGCTGAGATAATAGATGAAAGCAGTTTCAGGGATATTCCTGATGAACAGAAGATACTGTTTTTCGGCGACGGTTCGGATAAGTGCAAAGACGTGATCAGCCATCCCAACACTCATTATATTCCGGATATATACCCCTCTGCTGTGCAGATGGCGGAACTGTCCCATAAAGCTTTCGCGGAAGGCAGATTTGAAGATACTGCCTATTTCGAGCCTTTCTACCTTAAGGATTTTATAGCTACAACACCCAAAAATAAAATGATTTAACTTTTCACCGGCAATATCCTGAAACTCTTTGGGCACAATTTTTGAGCTATGCTACGTTTATAAATAATTATCTTTTCAGCTAATGCGCACAAGGGTCATCCTGATATTGCTTATTCTTATTCCGCAGGTCGCGGCAAATGGACCGTCACGCAACAGGGCTCCGGTCTACAAACCGGGTGAAATGCTGAGGTACCAGATTTATTACGGACCTCTGACAGGCGGCGAAGTGCGGATGACCCTTGAGCCTTCGGAGTTCAACGGCCGGGAAGTGCTGCATGCAACAGGTATCGGGTACACAACAGGACTGGCGGACAGGGTGTTCAGGATATACGATGTTTATCAGAGTTTTATGGATCCCCGAACGGGACTGCCGGTGAAGGCCATACGTGACATCAGCGAAGGTAGCTACACTTATTATAACGAGGTGCTGTATGACAGGGACAGCAACATTGTGATCAGCCAGCTCTCGGGCAAAAATGAGGTTCCGCCGGGAATAATGGATATGGTATCGGTTATTTATAAGCTGAGGGATACGATGCAGACCATCAGGTTCCGTCCCGGCGACGTGCTCGAGATGAACACCTACTTCAGTGACAAGGTTTATCCTGTAACGATAAGGTACAGCGGCTCCGAAATTATAAATACCCGCATGGGCAGATTCCATGCCCTGAAGTTCTACCCGGCATCGGAACCCGGCAGGATGTTCAAAAGCGACGATGATATAACGGTCTGGTTCTCAAACGACAGGAACTTTGTCCCCCTCCGCGTGAGGCTCAATATGCTGGTAGGGGCAGTCAGGATGGATCTGATTGAGTATGAAAATCTGCGGTATCCGCTTATCAATATTCGATAAACCCGTATTTGTGTTATAACCGTTTTTCATTAATTTTGCGCGACAGGTAAGGTTTTTAAGTATTCCAATAACAGTTTTATGGCATCAACAAGCGATTTTAAAAACGGATTATGCATTGAATTCAATAACGATCTGTTTACCATTGTGCAGTTTCAGCATGTTAAACCGGGCAAGGGGCCTGCCTTTGTGAGGACAAGGCTCAAAAGCCTCACCACTGGCAAGATAATAGACAACACTTTCCAGGCAGGAGTGAAAATCAATATCGCCAGGGTGGAAAGAAGGCCCTACCAGTTCCTTTACAGCGACGACCTGGGCTTCCATTTCATGCACAGGGACACTTTTGAACAGCTTACCCTGGAACCATCACTTATTGAGTCCCCGGAGCTGATGCTGGAGGGACAGCCGGTGGAGATCGTTTATCATGCGGACAGTGAAACTGCGCTGGCATGCGACCTTCCCCCTTTCGTAGTGATGGAGGTTACCTACACGGAGCCTGGTGTCAGGGGGGATACATCGTCAACCAGTTCGATGAAACCGGCAACAATACAGACCGGGGCTGCCATTAATGTCCCCCTGTTCATTAATGAAGGTGACAGGATAAAGGTGGATACCCGCACCAAAACCTATGCAGAGAGGGTCAGGGAATGAGTAGCAGGATTGCCCGCCTCAACCCGGTAATTTTGTAAGGTTATTGTTTTTATTTACTTTAGTGTTACCTTAGTGTTACTTTAGTCCAAAACTGTGCGAGGAGAGATATGCCCGATAATCATCCTGTAAGCCGTCTGCAGATTACAAAGTTCAAGCTCAATACACTGCTTGAAGTGACACAGGCCATTAATGAAAACCTGTCGCAGGAGAGCCTTTTGGCACGTTACGAGGCCATTCTCACCAAAGAGCTGAAAATAGGCAAGATCCTCCTCTTTAAACTGGCAGAGAACTGGGAATGCATACTATGTTCCGGCTGTGATAGAAGCCAGATAAGCCTTTTGGACGTTGAGAGGGATCTTCTGCGGTTTGACGGCATCAGCTTTATTTCGAGCGACCAGCAAATACCTGTGCACGCTTTTGACATTGTCATACCGGTAATCAGGGACAACCAGCACCTGGCAGTGGTGCTGATAGGCGATATTGATGAGGAGAGCGAAGGGGTGAGCCCCGTGATCAAGCACCTTCACTTTATTCAGACCCTTTCAAACATAATTGTTGTTGCCATAGAGAACATAAGGCTGAACCAGGAAAACATAAGGCAGGCAGCCATAAAAAAGGAGCTCGAACTGGCGGCCAGGCTCCAGGAGATGCTGATTCCCGATCCGGGAAAGCTGCCATCTGACGGAGCCATGAAGGTTTCGGCCTTCTACCATCCCCATATGGATGTGGGAGGAGATTACTACGATTTTATTGAACTGGGCAATGACGAGTTCGGGTTCTGCATCTGCGATGTCTCAGGCAAAGGGATATCTGCCGCGATAATCATGTCCAATTTCCAGGCTAACCTGCGTGCCTTGTTCTCCAGCCATATCCCCCTGGAAACACTGGTTGGCAGGCTGAATGACAGGGTGAACGAAAGCACGAAGGGGGAAAGGTTCCTGACCATGTTCATAGGTAAGTACAACAAAAGGTCCAGGGAGCTCATATATGTCAATGCCGGCCATAATTCCCCCCTGGTTTATAATACCGATACCTGCGAGATGACAAAACTCGACAGCCATTGCGTGGGCATCGGGATGATTGAAGAAATGCCTCCCATAGTACCGCAAAAACTAAGAGTAGGGAAAAATATAAAACTTCTGTGCTTTACCGATGGACTGGTGGAGATACTTAACGAGGGACTGGTGGAGGAGAGCACTGAGATAATCGAGCCGTTCCTCTGCAATAAACTTCCGCTTGACGAGAATATTGATAATATCGTCAAGCACCACGGTATCCTGGAGGGCAACCAGTCAATTTTTGACGACATCACCATCCTTGGTTTTGAGTTCGGCTGAAGTTACCGAACAACCTGCTGATCGTACTGAAGAACCTGCCGGGATTAATGATGGGCCTGCTGATCATGTCAGATGGCCCTGTAATATTATAGAAGAGCATTCTGATCCTGCCGTTAAATCCGGCCACCGTGTGTTACCGGTCGGCAACTTCCTGTGCATCTGGTTTTTTCCCGTAAAGGTCCATTGCCACCAGTATGGCAATAAATCCCCAGAAAGGCACGGCTGCCTTGTCGCTGTGCAGGAAATTATTGAGGGTACCGTGCACCAGGTAGGTAATAAGGCCCAGTAAAATTCCCAGCACCAGGAGCCTGTCCTTTCTCTTTTTCAGCTTCTTCAACAGCCGGAAACCGGTAATAAGGGAGAGCAGAGCCACAACAACAATGCTAAGCATCCCCACAAGTCCCGTTTCTGAAAGCGGGCCGAGATATTCACTGTGCGCATCCCCACCATCGGCAAGGTTGGTGCTTATGATGGTCCTGTCGTACGAATTCTGGAAGGGTGCATACTGAAACATATAGGTTCCCGGTCCCCACCCGAAAAGGGGCCTTTCACGAAACATTGCGATGGCGGCTTTCCACCGGTTTATCCGCTCCAGGTTGGAGGCATCTGAGGTGATGTTGGTCATCGAGGTCACATGCTCCTGGAAATCGGCCGATGAATCCTGTGTATTTTTTTCCAGCTCCCTCAATATGTCACCCCACAGCATGACGATCAGAACAGCCCCAACCAGACCAAAAGAAACCAGGGTGGCCAGGCGGATCCTGAGCCTTACCAGGACCCATACTCCGACAGCAACAAAAACACTTAGCCATGCAGCCCGTGAGTATGAAAAAACCAGCGCAAACAGAAAAACGACAAGAAGAAACCGGGCAAGCAGGCTGAGGGGACGGGGACTGATGGTGCGGGATGATAAAACGGCAAGGACAGGTATGAACAGGGCCAGTGCAGCTCCATAGTCGGTGTGGTCATTGTAAAAAGGCCTGACCACCCAGTGGGCCGCCCTCTGTGCTACCAGGCCGTAGCCCGCATGGTTATAAAGGGTATATACAATAACAACCAGCATGGCCAGTATGTAGCACCAGAGAAAAGTATTTATGTTTTTTCGCCTGCTGAAAATCGTTATTGCCAGGAAATAGAATACCGTGATGAACCAGCTTCGTACAAGCAGGAACTTAAACGATACCACGGGCATGGTGCTGGTGATAGAAGTTATAAGCAGCCAGAACAGGTAGAAAATTATCGCAAGGCTTACCGGATGATAGAGAACCTCAGGGTTAATCCTGTTATAATAGAGAAGCCGGAAAAAAATCATCAGCATGATGACAATGATAAGCGGTTCGGTGGGCAGTGATATATCGACGGGAAGGTTGCCCCCGGTCAGCCTGCTTAATTCCAGCGAAAGCGGTGTTAAAAATACCACCGTCATAAAAAGCTTGTCCAGCGAAAAAAAGGCAAGGTAAAAAACTGCCAGCATAAAGGGTAGCAGAAGGAGGTAATATACCTCCCTGTACATAAGCAGGGCATTGGCAAGAACGAAAATCAGCCCGCTGCCGTATACCAGCAGCTCCCTGTATCTCCCATCGGTTTTTATCATACTATCAGGCACGTACGAGCAACTGCCTTCTCAAAGCATCTGCCAGCAACATGAAAAACAGTGCAAAAAGGAAGGCCGCTACTGTTGAAACAATCACTATCAGCGAGCGTACCGGGTAGGTCTTTTTCTCCGCCTCCGTCGCTCTATCAACGATAAATGTATATGTCATCTGCCTTTCAAGGTTTATCAGGGCCTCATCATAGGCGGACTTAAGGGTGTTGAGCCTTACGCCGAGGTATTCAACGTCATAGCGGAGACTGAGATAGGTGCCGCCATAGGTTGACAAAACCCGGAGCTTGTCCTCGAACAGCTTTATGCTCTCGGTATCACGGCTTAGAATGGCATTGGCGTATGCTTCGTTCAGGACTTCAGCCTGCGACTCATAGTCAATAACCCCCAGCTCCCTTATTCTTCTGAGAGAATCCTGCAGCTTGCTTCTAACCTCCATTTGCCTACTGTACTCCTCCTCTAAAACCTCAACTGCCAGGATGGTCCTTTCCGTCAGCATGGTGTTAAGGACCGAATCAGCATAAGCGGCAATATCATTGGCCATTGCAGCGGCTTTTACCGGGTCGGTGTCGAGGACTTCCACCTCGACGGCCATATATTGTGTCTTCCTGGAACGGACGTTATTCTTATATTTCCTGTTGAGCGCCGTATGCGGAAACCGGCTGCTTTCCTTTATTTCATAATGCTCCATAAGGTTATACTTCTCTACTATCCTGTCGCGTATGGTTTCCGACTGCATCACCTGGAGCAGCCTTTCGGCATCGCTCTCCTCACCGAAGTTCATTATGTCTCCCCTTACTGTGGCCGGACCCATAAGAGAGCGGGACATATTGGTGAAGGTTGCAGGGTATAGTGTTACTGTTGAACGGTAACGCGGGGTAATAAGAAGTGATACAATAACAGAAACAATCAGCGCCGCAACAGTTATAGCAATCAGGGGAACCCTTTTCTGGTAAATGAAAAGCAACAGTCCGCCGGATGCAATATTTTTACTGACTTTATTTTTTTTGCCCATTATTGCTTAGAGTTTATGATTAAAGCCGGAGCCATTTAAAATATGCCTTGCCGGTGAAATTGATAATTTAACCCGCACTGTCCGGGGCCGGTTAGTCTGCAAAAATGCAAAATTATTTTCTGGCAACAATAAGGAAATAGTTCTTTTTTCCTTTCTGAACAAGAAGATATTTGCCGTTGAACAGGTTTGCCATGCCTATGGTCATTTCGGGATCATTAACCTTCTCCTTGTTCACACTCAGTCCCCCTCCGGCAACCATCCTTCGGTACTCCCCCTTGCTGGGAAATATGCCGGTATCGACAGTAAGAACCTGCGCAAGCGGATAAGGTGAATCGAAAAGGGCGGCATCAACAAGGTAATTGGGCACACCCTCAAAAAGGTCGAGAAAACTCGCCTCGTCAAGGCGGGAGAGGGTCTCTGCAGTTCCTTTGCCAAACAGCACCTGTGATGCTTCAACGGCAGCCTCATAATCGCCGGCTGAATGCACCATCACTGTAACCTCCCTGGCCAGCAGCTTCTGAAGGTATCGTTCATTCGGCGACCCGGCATGTTTTTCTATGGCATCGCTAATCTCCTGAGGGCTCAGCAGTGTGAAGATCTTCATATATTTCTCCGCGTCCTCGTCCGAGACATTCAGCCAGAACTGGTAAAATTTGTATGGAGAGGTGAGGTTCCTGTCCAGCCACACATTGCCCTCTTCGGTCTTACCGAACTTGCCGCCGTCTGATTTGGTTATCAGCGGACAGGTAAGGGCAAATGCCTCCCCTCCCGTTTTGCGTCTTATGAGCTCTGTGCCGGTCACTATATTTCCCCACTGGTCAGAGCCCCCCATCTGGAGGCGGCAGTTCATGGTACTGTAAAGGTGGAGGAAATCGTAACCCTGCACAAGCTGATAGCTGAACTCGGTGAACGAGAGCCCGGTATCCAGCCTCTTTTTTACCGAATCCTTGGCCATCATATAGCTTACCGTGATATGCTTGCCCACGTCGCGTATAAACTCCAGAAAACTGAAGCCTTTCATCCAGTCGTAATTATTGACCATCCCGGCGCGGTTCTCCCCTGAGCTGAATTCCAGAAAGCGGGCAAGCTGCTTTTTTATCGCTTCCTGGTTGTGCCTCAGGGTTTCTTCGTCGAGAAGGTTGCGCTCCTCGGTCTTGCCGCTGGGATCGCCTATCATGCCGGTGGCACCGCCTACAAGGATGATGGGTTTGTGACCGGCACGCTGAAGATGCCTCAGCATCATCACGGATACAAGGTGGCCGATATGCAGCGAATCGGCTGTAGGGTCAATGCCCACATAGGCCGTAGTCATCTCTTTTTTTAACTGCTCTGCCGTGCCTGGCATCATGTCGTGAACCATGCCACGCCACCTGAGTTCCTCAACAAAATCCATTTAATATACTGTTTTACATTAATTGCCCGGCCACCTCTTACTGTAATGTTTTGTGTCAATTGCCCGGCCACCTCTTACTGTAATGCTTTGTGTCAATTGTCCGGCCACTTCTTAC
>SLOS01000333.1 GCA_007132365.1 Bacteroidales bacterium
GGGATATTTCATACGGAAGATTTCCTGATGGAACAGGAGATTGGTTCTATTATGATGAGCCGGCGCCAGGGTTTGCCAATAATACTGATATTTACACCGGGGTACTTGATAAAGTGATTTTATCAATGAAACCGGGCTTTTACTCTGATGCACTATGGCTTGAGCTTACACATCCTGACCCGGAGGCTGTAATTTACTACACTCTTGATGGCTCCATACCGGATAACAATTCGCTGGAATATACCTCGCCCATTATGATAACGGACAGGTCAGAAGAAGACAACCGGCATTCTATGATCCCGACAAACTTTATTACTCATTGGCGTGGTTGGAAAGAACCGGCAGGAAAGATTGCCAAAGGCACAATTCTGAGAGCTTTGGCTGTAAAGCCAGATTATTTAAGCAGTCCGGTCAGATCGGCAACCTATTTCGTATTTCCTGAGAGCAGTGAACGGTATTCCCTGGATGTGGTATCCATAATAACTGATTTTGATAATTTCTTCTCCGATTCCAAAGGGATTTATGTTCCCGGAGATAAATATGTAGATGGGCAGGAGTGGACAGGAAATTATTTTGAAAGGGGTATTGAGTGGGAACGGCCTGCATCCATCGAATTTTTTTCGGATGACTTAACCTTTCAGCAGGATATCGGGGTTAGAATTCACGGAGGGTGGACAAGAAGGGATCCTATCAAATCATTGAGGCTTTATGCAAGAAGTGAATATGGTGAAAGCAGATTTAACCATCAAATTTTCCCGGATCTTCCTTACACAAGCTATAACCGTTTGCTGTTAAGGCAATCGGGAAATGACTGGGCAGAAACCATGTTCAGGGATGCTGCTGCCCAGCATCTTGCCGCTCACCTGGATCTGGACATCATGGCATACAGGCCAACAGTTGTTTTTATAAATGGTGAATACTGGGGAATAAAAAATTTAAGAGAAAGATATGATCGTCATTATCTTGAACGGGTTTATGGAGTAAACCCTCAAAATATTGATTTACTTACTGCCCAGGGACCCGGCATAACAATAAAAGAAGGAGATTCTGATCATTACGACGAAATGATAAATTTTATCACGTCAAATGATATGAGTGATGATAGTTATTTCAGCCAGGTGCCGGAAATGATGGACATCAACAATTTTCTTGACTATTTTGCAGCCCAGATATACTTTGGAAACACCGACTGGCCATCAAACAATATAGATTTCTGGCGATTGAAGGTTGATTATGATCCTTATGCCCCGAAAGGCCATGACGGCAGATGGCGATGGCTTCTTTTTGATGTGGACAGGTCATTCGGGCTCTTTACAGAGGACGATGTCGATATGATAGAGCATGTGACAATGCAATATAATAATGACCGGGAATGGCCGAATCTGCTATTGAGAAATCTGCTCAAAAATGAAAGTTTCACATACTCATTTATTAACCGGATCGCCGATCAGCTTAACACCGCCTTTATTCCTTCCAGGGTTCATTTTGTAATTGACAGTTTCAGCAAATTTGTCGAACCGGAAATTGAAGAATTTATTCACCGATGGAGATATCCTGCCTCAAAAAATCGCTGGAAATCGAATGTGCAAAGCATGCATACAAATGCAGCACACCGGCCGGATTATGTCCGCCAGCATGTAATGGACCATTTTGAAATTGGGGGCATGATCAACCTGTCGGTAACAACAGATTCTTTAAATCATGGTTATTTGCGGGTCAATTCAATTCACATTACTCCATCCACTCCCGGAGTTGCTGCCAATCCTTATCCGTGGACAGGGACATATTTTAATGGAATACCGGTTGTGGCAGAGGCAATTGCCAACGAAGGATATGCATTCAGTCACTGGACAGGCACAGGAATCAGAAGTGAAAATAAAAATGACAGGATTCTTAAATTTACTCCGGAAGGAGATATTGATCTTAAAGCACATTTTACTTATACCGGTATACCTGATCTGATCAGTTACTGGTTTTTTGGTTCAGACTTACCCAATAACACCCCCCTGGAAGCCATAATGCCGATATTCAGCCGCAGGACCAACTCAATTATTGAGTTCCGTTCTGCCCTGGAAGGCTACCCCTTTGATGAAAATCATGAGTACTGGCGCACAGCTTCACTGGAAAGGAGAAATGCTCCAACAGAGCTCAACTATCATCCTGAAGCTAACGATGATATTATCTATGAGGATTCTGATATGCGGGGTATCCAGGTCAGGCAACCTCTGGCCGATAATGATAATGAAAGCGAACTCATCTTACACCTGCCAACCGATGGATATAAGAACATTGAATTCCGGTTCGCGGCGAAGGATGAAGGTGCAGCAGAAAAACTCATTATTGATTATTCTGTTAATGATGGCGAGCCTGACTGGAGTAATGAGGGTCTGATAAACCACATTTTTGATCTCTATGAAGCTTACCAGCTCTTCCTGGTTGACCTGTCACCGATTGAGGAGGCTGACAATAATCCGGCTCTGAAATTACGGATCCGGTTTTTTGCAGATAACATGACCGTAAATGAGGGCAACAGAATCACTTTCAACAATTTCAGCCTGCATGGCTTTCCCCGGGATGAAATTATTTTCAGCAATAAAACCAGTGCAGAAGACTACTTTAATGTAAACATCTTTCCCAACCCTGCCACCGACATTCTCCGGGTGGAATTTACACAGGATATCAGATATGCAGCAGTAATATCACTTTTCACAATAAATGGCAGCATGGTAATGGAAAGGACCCTGGCTCCCGGTAATCATACAGGCGGATCAATTAACCTGGCCGGAATAGAACCGGGTTTATATTTTGTAAGAATAAATTACGGACAGCATAAAATATTCAAAACTGTTGTTATTATGTAGAGTAATGGATTATTTTCTGACTTATCTGAATCATATTAAACTGTTGTGTTATCTTAACATTAAGGCAATCTTATTTATATATTAATTCTTTTTTAGTAGTTTTATGCAATTTTATACAATTCCCCGCCAGTATTTTTTTATACGGATTACCGTAACATGATTAAGTGATTCATTATATAAATAACCGGCAACAAGAGGAAGTATCGGATGCATATTTTTTTCAGACTGGCTTTGGTATTAATATTCCTGGCTGCATTATCTGCTGCAGCCATGTATATTGAAATTCCCTATAATATCAATACAAAGGGACTTATTATGCCTGTCAGGGAATGGCATCTTGACAGATTATCTGACGGGACCATCCTTAACACTAAAAAGAACAACCTTACAAACAGTATATCCTATTACTCGGTTCTTGAGTTTCAGCGTGGTGACCATGCCCGGTTTATCATGAATGAGAAAATACTCTCCGGCAGAAGAATCAATGAGGGGGATACTATCGGACATATTAAATCTTACGAAGAGGAGCGCAGGTTGCTTACGCTCATGAGTGAACTGGAAAAACAGAAAAAACTTCTTCAGGTTTCCCTTTCGGGGGAAAAGCAGGAAGAGATCGATGCTGCCCGGGAGAAGCTTATTCTAGCGGAAAAGGAGTATGAAACACAAAAAAAGATCGTGGCAAGGATGGAAATCCTTCATGAAACCGGAGTTATAGCTGATGAGGCATGGGAACTGGCACTAAATGATTACCTTGTCAAAGAGCAAAACATGATTATTGCACGGTCAGCGATGGAAGTGGTTTCAACTGGTGCGAAACCTGAGGAGCAGGAACTTATAAGAGCAAATATAAATTCCTATCAGCAACAAATCCGGCAGACAGAAGATCGCATCGATGCGTTTAATATTCGGGCCCCTTTTTCAGGAACGATAATAAGACAACAGGGAAATAGCCCTGACATTGAATCAATTATCAGGGTAGCTGACATGAACCGGATGATAGTTACCTTGCCTGTGGACCTGTACCAGCTTGCCTATATCGAAAATGGCAATCCGGTGAACCTGAAGTTAAACTCACGAAGACGCAACTACAGGGCAAAAGTGATTGATGTGGACAATACGGTACAGTTCATGGACCAGCGGCAAAATATTTTTATTACTGCTATCGTTGAGGATGAACCTCACAGATTCCTCCCCAATATGCTGGTTCAGGCAGAAATTGTATGCGGGAAGGTTTCGGCCCGGGACTTTATCAAGAGGATGTTCAAAGTGGTATTTGAGAATTAGGTTATGTTGAGAGTCGAAAGAAAATATCTGGTACCAAACCACAGAATGGATGCATTGAGGAAGCGCATTTCATCCTTTGTAAGTCCTGATAAAAACACCAGGAAAAATAACAGTGGATTATCCCAGTACACGGTAAGAAGCATCTATTTTGACAGCAAAAGCTTTTCCTGCTATGCCGAAAAACACGAGGGTGTCATGCTGCGAAGAAAATTCCGGATCAGGGGTTATAATGAAATGACATCCGACAGTTGGGTTGTGATGGAGATAAAGCGCAAAATTCAGGCACGTCAGAAAAAATACAGGTCGCGGGTCCTTTTTAAAGATATTGACAAATTACTCAAAAATGGCAATCTGCACAAGTACCTTATTACCAACGGTGAGAACGGCACAGACATTACAGACGCCGGGAAATTCATGTACCATATCAAAAAAAATCAGTTCATCCCCACCTGTCTTGTCACCTATGAGAGGGAAGCATACCTGGGTAAGCTGGACAACGGGGTAAGGATCACTTTCGACAAGAATATCAGGAGCCGTCTGTATCCGCTGGTAAGCACGCTGTATGATGATGATGGCCTCAAGCTCCTGTTCAAAAATCATTTTATTCTTGAAATTAAGTATTTCCGCCAGGATATGCCTGTCTGGGCAAGGTCGCTCGTTCAGGAGTTCAGGCTGCGCAACGATGCGCTCTCAAAATACACAATCGGAATAGATGCGAACAGGGAACAAGTGCTGGTAACATATTGACCGATTAATAAGCTTTAATAATGGCAAACGATTTTCAGAATATTTTCATGTTCAACATCACGGCGACCGATGTTATTGGTAATGTGCTTGTTGCCATGTTATGCGGAATCTTTATAGCCCTTTTGTATAAGTACACCTACAAGGGTCTGAATTACTCTGCCTCCTTTACCATATCACTTATAATGCTGACGATGATCACCGCCATAGTGATAATGGTTATCGGCAATAACCTGGCAAGGGCATTTGGTATGGTTGGTGCAATGTCAATAATCCGTTTCCGGACTGCCGTCAAGGATGCTGCCGATATAATGTTCATATTTTTTTCTCTTTCAATCGGGCTTGCTGCCGGGGTAAAACTTTACTCAGTGGCGGTTCTGGGCACATTATTTGTGGGTGTTGTCTATCTTGTTGTCACAAAATTCAGCTTCACCCTGCCCCAGAACAGGGAGTTTTTGATGCAGATAACTGCCCGTGGCGATCAGCTTCCCGACAACCCTTTCATGAATACACTTAAAACATACTGCCGGCGGCAAAAGCTGGTCAATGTCAAATCTATGGGCCAGGATCCGGATCAGCTTATGGAGTTCTCCTATTACATTAAAATGAAGGATGACCAGAAGGGCAACCTGTTGGTATCAGATATCAGGAGACTTGCAGGTGTGGAGCAGGTCAACCTCTTCTTCGACGAAGATGAGTTGTAACCAATAATTGAGAAATCCATAACATTGCCTGAATGTTTTTAGAATAAAATGGAAATGAAAAACCAAAACCCGTATATTGCACTTGGTGTTATGTCGGGCACATCAGCCGACGGGCTTGATCTTGCGCTATGCAGGTTTGAGAAGGCCCGCAACGACAGGCCTGATAGCGGTATTGACAGGAATCCTGCTGATCATGATCCTGGCAACAGGGATTATGAAAACGGGAACGGATCAGGAAACGATGATAATATTTCCCCCTGGAGCTTCAGGATACTGAAAACCCGGAATTTCTCATACTCCGGCACTGCATGGCCTGAAAGGCTTGTTGCTGCTGAAACTTCAGATGGTTATACACTGATGGAAATGCACCGGGATTTCGGCAGGTTTACCGGTGAAACAATAAAGGATTTCCTTGTCGATCACTGTCCCACTCCTGATCTTATCGCCTCCCACGGCCACACCATCTTTCACCGGCCTGAAAAGGGAATCACCCTCCAGATAGGAGATGGTACCGAGATTGCTGCCGTTACCGGTATTACAACTGTGTCTGATTTCAGGCGGCTTGATGTGGCTCTTGGGGGACAGGGCGCTCCTTTGGTCCCGATAGGTGATGATCTGCTGTTTGGCAGTTATGATTACTGCCTTAACCTTGGCGGGTTTTCCAACATCTCTTTCCGCGAAAGCGGCAAAAGAGTGGCTTTTGACATCTGTCCGGTAAACATCGTTCTCAACAGGCTTGCTCAATCAAAAGGCCTTGAATACGATAAGGGAGGACTGACAGCCCTTTCGGGGAAAGTGATACACGGGCTTCTGGAGCAACTTGAAAGCCTTGATTTCTACTCCCTTGACGGTCCCAGATCTCTCGGAAAGGAGTGGACGGAGGAGGTTTTCATGCCCCTTCTGGAAAAATATACTGCCCCGGTTGAGGATAAAATGAGGACAGTTTGTGAGCATATTGCCCTGCGTATTGCTGCTTCGATTGCCAGACCGCATTTAACCGATGGTTCATCCCTGCTTGCAACCGGAGGTGGTGCAAAGAACGGGTTCCTGATGGAGCTGATTGCTGAAAAAACATCCCCGGTACGCGTCATCATTCCCGAAGAAGAGCTGATTGATTTCAAGGAGGCTGTTGTGTTTGCCTTTCTGGGTGTTCTGAGGCTGAGAAACGAAATAAACTGCCTTGCTTCAGTTACGGGCGCAAAAAGAGACAACTCCGGCGGAATTGTGCATTTTCTTTGCCGGTGATTAACCTTTACAAGATTGAAACAAAGACATGATATTTTTCGTACCTGATAGCAGGGAACATTCGAGATAATATTTCTGTAAACTTAATGCTTAATTAATGCATTATAAGATTGCATACCTCACATCCAAAGATCCTTTGGATAAAAACCAGGCCTCGGGGGTCTATTATTACCAGTCCCGGGCCCTGAAAAAGCAGAACATGGAAATCCATCATCTCGGACCGGTTAATATTTTGATTAAAAGGTTTCTGAAATCAGGGTTCAAGCTTGTTAACAGATTACTCAATAAAAAATATAACATTGATCACAGCATAGTTATTTCAAAGATATATGGCAGAATTTTTTCCAAAAAGCTGAAAAAAGGAAATTATGACATTGTCTTTGCCGACAAAGCCTCCTGTGAACTGGCATACATAAATACGGATATACCGGTCATATATTCGACTGACGGCACCTTTAAACTACTTAACAATTATTACCCCCATTTATCCGGATTATTTAAAATATCTGAAAAAGAAGGCAATATAATTGAACAAAATGCTATTAACAGGTCTTCCATAATCATTTGTGCATCCCGGTGGGCCGCCTCTTCAGTGATTAATGACTATAATTGTCCTCCGGAAAAAGTCCATATCATACCCAGAGGAGCTAATATTGATATAATACCGGATAAAGAATTGATAGCCAATAAGAAAAAAAATGATGTCTGCCGTTTACTTTTCATTGGCAGTGAATATTACAGGAAAGGATATGATATAGCCTATGAAACAATGTCCTACATAAGATCAAAAGGCATTCCGGTCAGACTTATCGCTGCAGGTTGCTGTCCGCCCTCCGAGTTTATTGATAAAGATGTCGAAATCATGCCGTACCTGAATAAGAACACACAACAAGGGATGGCAACATTTAACAAATTAATGTTAAATTCTGATTTCTATCTTCTTCCAACCAGGGCTGAATGTATGGGTATTGGTTTTTGTGAGTCAGCGGCCTACGGGCTTCCTGTAATAACAAGAGATACCGGTGGGGTATGCGAAGTTGTAAAAAACGGCATCAACGGATATACGTTGGATCGTAAGGCAGATCACCGGGATTTTGGCGAAAAAATAATAAGCATATTTAAATCCGATGAAAATTATTATAATCTGGTCCGTGCAAGCCGGATTTATTTTGAAGAAAGATTGAACTGGGATGTCTGGAGCGCAAATTTGAAAAATATTTTTGATGGCTATTTTGCATACCGCATACAAGAACAAACCATTTATCCGCGGCTTAACGGAAATACCTTGCATTCCGGTATTGACCTTAATCCTTCATTTGCCGGCAGGTTTATGGAAACCTCTGCCCGTGTATTCAATGACCCCATTAAGTAGTTGATATTTAATACCAGCCAGCATAATTTCCCAGTCCATAAATATGATTCATGATTCCTGTTGAAAAAAAATATTTAAGCAGTTATTTCCCTGCGGGTTTAAATAAAATATACGCAGATTTAAAATTCCATGCGGACAGGATCCAGGGGTTCAAAAACCTCCGGGCTCTGTTTAAAAAAAGTTTGGGATATGAGCTTAACCTTCATGCACCGGAATCATATAATGAGAAAATAGTATGGAAAAAAATCTATGACCGGAATCCGCTTCTTACCTTAACAGCGGACAAATATGAAGTCAGGTCTTATGTCGGGGAGGTCCTCGGAAACAGGGAAGCCGGAAAGATCCTTATTCCGCTGTACCACGTAACTGATAATCCTGCTGATATACCTTTTGAAGAACTGCCGGAAACATTTGTTATAAAACCAAACCATGGAAGCAAGATGCATTTGATCGTAAAAAACAATGAAAAGACATCTAATGCTGAATTAATACAAATATGCAGGGACTGGTTAAAATTCAATTATGGATTTTATCAATATGAATGGGCATACAGAAACATCAAAAGAAAAATAATTGTGGAGCAACTGCTCCAGGAAGAAGACGGAAGTTTGCCGGTGGATTATAAGCTGTATTGTTTTCATGGAAATTGCAAGTATATCCGGGTGTCAAAAAATCGCTTCGGGAAAAGTGATATCTCGGCATATTTTGATCCTGAATGGAACTTTTTTCCTGTATGCAATCCTGGATACCCGGCTGCAAAAGACCCATTTAAAAAACCTGAAAATCTGCGTGATATTATAATTCTGAGCGAAAAATTGTCGGAGAAGTTCGATTCTGTAAGAGTGGATCTGTTTAATTGTAACAACAGGATATATTTTGGAGAATTGACACATTATGATGCTTCAGGAATGGGCAGGTATGAACCTGAATCATTTGATTTTGAGATGGGGGCGCATTGGAAGGTACAAAAAAAATACTGGCTGAATAAATAATTCACCGGCACCTTCTCTTTCACTTGATTCTTTTCCAGTACAGTATGATCCCTCCGGCAAGAACAATTAAAATTAATCCTGAAAAAACCAGTGCAAAAGTGGACAGGAAGTCCGTTTTTTCACGGGAATATCCAACCGGTGATTCAGGGCCGGACAATTCAGACATTTCTGGATCCGGTGATGAAACCGTTTCCCCATCTTTTGCCTGTGCAGAACCGGAAAAACTATCACTGTTATAAGAAGATCTGTCCACTCGAGACGATCTATCCACTGAAACGGATCTTTCCATGGCGGTTGACCTGTCCA
>SLOS01000127.1 GCA_007132365.1 Bacteroidales bacterium
GCGTAAACGGTGATGCTTCAGGATGCCCTGTAACCTTGGGTGGCGGTTACAGAAATGGCCACTTTACTGTTACAGGTAATGAAATTTATGACTCCGGATCTCATGGAATTAACTTCAGGGGGTCTCATATACTTATTGAGAAAAACATTATCAGCAGATTTGGGCTTACTCATCCGGATGTCGGGGGCATATACAGTTTTGGCAAGTACCAGTCCAGCACCCCGGGAACTGTTTATATTGACAGAACAGTAAGAAATAACATAATATCAAACCCCGACTATGTAACACCCGTGCTAAATTCAGGAGATGTTCTGGAAATGGGTATTTATTTCGATTCCAAAACTTGCAATGTAATATGCACGGATAATATTATAATAGAGACCGGAACCGGCTTTTATACAAACAGTGGATTCAACCTTGAACTGAAACGCAATATATTTTATAAGCCACGAAAACACGGTGCGGAGTTTCACTCTATTTGGTCTGATACACCCGTAAGCAATATAGATTTCCAGGACAATAAAATTTATTCACCGGGTGAAGCGATTTTACTGCTTAATAATAAGTACGGCCTGATTGATCAATTTGGAACATTTGATAATAATTATTACCTGAAACCAGATGAGGGAATATATGTTAAATCTCATAAGGGGTGGACAAATTATGAGAACTTCACCCTTTCCCAATGGAAAACAAGGTATGGTAATGACCTGAATACTAAAACCTCTCCCACCACATCAAAAGTATCAGATATTTATTACAACAATACAGACAGGGTGAAAAAAATTGATGTCGGTACAAACAGGATAGATATTAATGGTAATCCTCTAACTGAAAGTATTATTTCTTTTGAACCCTTTGAGGGAATGATAGTTCTTGAAGGAGAACCGGGTCAGAAATCAATACCTGTTGCAAATTCAAATTCCGATTCAAATTCAAATCCGGACTTAAAATTAGAGAATGAACCCGAAGAAAATCTGATTAAACTCTTCCCAAACCCAAATACAGGAATATTCAGGCTTCAAGTGAAATTGCAAAATACTGACGAGCAAATTAATATCTTTGTTTTTGATGCCTCTGGTATTACAGTATTCCAGACCCGGGAAAATCCTGCAGGAGAATATCTTGATAAAGATATGAATCTGTCTTTTTTACCTAAAGGACGATATCTTATCAATATAACCGGGGTAGCCACCAGGGTTCGCAAGCAGTTTATTATCAATTAATATGAATATGGCCAAAGTGTAACTTCCAGGTCATTTTCCTGTCATAATGAAAAAAGGAGCCCTCTTATTTTTGTCAGCCTTTTTACCTGGACTATTTTGTCTTTGTGCCAATGACGATCTTTCAGCTTCTGCTTCTGTCTCCTATTATATTTCCCCGGAAGGAAATGACAATAATAGCGGCACCTCTGCCTCATATCCCTGGCAAACCCTGGATAAGGTCAATTCAAGACGGTTTAGCCCGGGCGACAAAGTTTTGTTCGAACGTGACGGAAAATGGTACGGCCAACTTAAAATCCCAGCTTCGGGAATTACTTTCGGAGCCTACGGATCAGGGGAAAAACCTGTTATTCACGGGTGGAAAACACTAACAGGCTGGACTAATGAAGGAGGTGGACTTTACAGCATTACAGACAACAATCTGCTTGAAACTGCAAGGATACTTACAATTGACGGTGAAGTACGAAACAAAGGCCGGTTCCCCAAAGTTCACTGGCATCCAATAACCAAAGCTGAGAGTAATTATTACATCTATTCAGAACTTTTAAACGGATCACCCAATTTTACAGGTGCAGAGATTGTTTGCAATAAAAATGACTGGGTTATTGATGTTGGAACCATAACCTCTCATAACGGTGGCTCAATAAACTATACCGGTACAAGCTGGTATCCCCAAAAAAATGATCACGGTTTTTTCATTCAGAACCACATTAACTGCTTAACCGGGCCAGGCGACTGGATGTTTGATGGAAATGCCAAAAAACTCACAATGTACTTTGGCGGTGAAAACCCTGATAACTACCTTGTTAAAGTTAGCTCGGTTGATGATGTAATAGTGATTGATGGAAAATCCGATGTGGTTATCGAAAATATTTCCATCCAGGGTTCCAACAGGACAGGAATAAGACTTACCGGTAATCCGACATTGAATATTTTAATTAACAGCTGCGACATTTTATTTTCCGGTTTTAACGGAGTATACCTGGACCCGGGTGCAGGCTGGCCAGAACATATAACTGTCAATGAATGTCTTTTTGAGGATACCATGCTTTCCGGCATTGATACCCGTGATTCCTACCATGTTACTATTACAAATAATATTTTTAAACGTACATACCTGGACCCCGGCAGCAGCGTAAACGGTGATGCTTCAGGATGTCCTGTAAACTTGGGTGGCGGTTACAGAAACGGCCACTTCACTGTTACAGGTAATGAAATTTATGACTCCGGATCTCATGGGATTAACTTCAGGGGGTCTCATATACTTATTGAGAAAAACATTATCAGCAGATTTGGGCTTACTCATTCGGATGTCGGGGGCATATACAGTTTTGGCAAGTACCAGTCCAGCACCCCGGGTGTTGTCCATATTGATAGAACAGTAAGAAATAACATAATATCAAACCCTGACTATGTAACACCCGTGCTAAATTCAGGAAATATTCTGGAAATGGGTATTTATTTCGATTCCAAAACTTCCAATGTAATATGCACGGATAATATTATAATAGAGACCGGTACCGGCTTTTATACAAATAGTGGGTTCAACCTTGAACTGAAACGCAATATAATTTATAAGCCACGAAAACATGGGGCGGAGTTTCACTCTATATGGGCTGACACACCAATAAGCAATATAGATTTTCAGGACAATAAAATTTATTCACCGGGTGAAGCGATTTTACTGCTTAATAACAAGTACGGCCTGATTGATGAATTTGGAAGATTTGATAATAA
Source organism: Bacteroidales bacterium (assembly GCA_007132365.1). GTDB lineage: Bacteria > Bacteroidota > Bacteroidia > Bacteroidales > PUMT01 > PXAP01. Next base: position 2,961 of record SLOS01000127.1, read on the forward strand.
TTATTACCTGAAACCAGATGATGGGATATATGTTAAAACTCATAAGGGGTGGACAAATTATGAGAACTTTACCCTTTCCCAATGGAAAACAAGGTATGGTAATGACCTGAATACTAAAACCTCCCCCACCACATCAGAAGTATCGGATATTTATTACAATATTACAGACAGGGTGAAAAAAATTGATATCGGAACAAACAGGATAGATATTAACGGTAATCCTGTAAATGAGAATTTTATTTCTTTTGAACCCTTTGAGGGGATGATAGTCCTTGAAGGAGAACCGGGACTATAAAACTGGGATATAATTAAACAATGAATAAATTATTCCATAAATGTAAATTGTTCTATTATAAATGGAAATGGATTTTCGATGTTGTAAAGAAACCCTACAGGATAAGAGATCTGAATCGCGGGTACGGTATCGTAAAAATATTATCAGAGAATTTCTATGTGCCTGTAAATACCGACACTCCGGTTCCATATGCCGACAGGATAATATCAGAAATATGGATGGAAAGTCTGCTGTGTTCACTGCTTGATAGTAAATCTTTATTTATTGATGTTGGCGCCCATATCGGACAGACCATGCTGAAAGTGAAGGCTTCCCAGCCTCTTTGCCGGTATATTGGGATTGAACCACAGAAGGAGTGTATTGAGTTTCTTGAAAAGCTGATAAAAATCAACAATCTTGAAAATTATCATTCAGTATGGGCTGCGGCTGCTCCAGGCGGACAAACCATCAGTAACCTCTACATTCCCAGGCCGGGTGCTACAAGTTCCACAACAGCTCCGGAATTTAAGCCTCATAAATATCTGCATTCCGAAAGCCGTGCCGTACCAGCCCTATCTATTGATGAACTTAAAAAATCAGAGAAATTTGATATCAATGAGATCAATATGATAAAAATTGATGTGGAAAGAAATGAATTGTCAGTACTTCAGGGTTGCGATAATGTTATGGAAACTGACCGCCCTTATATCCTGCTGGAAATCCTGCCCTCTGAAAACGATACCATGTTCAATTCTCAAGTTGAGATCAGGAAGTTAATGGATTCAAAAAAGTACAAGATGTACAGGGTCATTAAAAATATTAACCTCGACCGTGTTGAAGCTCTTGAAATAGTTGAAAAATGGCCACTGATTTACCAGCCCGGCTCAAGAACACGATATGACAGGGATTACCTGTTCATACCAGAAGAAAATGCGGGCAGGTTAGATATTCAGGGTATCTGAAATCCTTACAATCCCCCGGTATTTCAGTCCGGATTTGGACCCTGTAAAAGCAACAAGACCCTGCAATTATGCAGAGCCTTGCACCCTGTGACCCCGGAGGGATTCAAACCCCCGACCTTCAGAACCGGAATCTGACGTTCTATTCAACTGAACTACGGGGCCGGATTAAACCTCTTTCGGGTTGCGAATTTATAAATTTTTAAGCAAAGATTTTCTATTTTCGCAGATATTTACATGCTCGAAAAACACCTTACTGTTTAATAATGGAATATAAATTTACAGATATTGAAAAGAAGTGGCAGGAATACTGGGATAAGAATAATACTTTCAAAGTAACCGAGGATAAATCCAGGCCAAAGTACTATGTTCTGGATATGTTTCCCTATCCGTCGGGGGCGGGCCTTCACGTAGGACACCCTTTAGGCTATATTGCCTCAGATATCTACTCACGCTATAAAAGGCTCATGGGATTTAATGTCCTTCACCCTATGGGATTTGACGCATTCGGGTTGCCGGCAGAGCAATATGCCATACAGACAGGTCAGCACCCGGCCATAACGACTGAGAACAATATCCGAAGGTATCGCGAACAAATGGATAAAATCGGTTTCTGCTACGACTGGGACAGGGAGGTAAGAACATGTGATCCTGATTACTACAAATGGACCCAGTGGGTTTTCATTAAACTGTTCAAACACTGGTTCAATAAAAAAACAAACAAGGCCGAACCAATAGATACGCTTGTCACGGAATTTGAAAAAAACGGCAATTCTGCAATTGAAGCTTCACAGGATAATTTCCCTGTTTTTACAGGTTCTCAATGGAGATCAATGACTGAAAAGGAACAGCAGCTGATCCTGCTAAACTACAGACTTGCCTACTATGCAGATACAATGGTTAACTGGTGCCCGGCACTGGGAACCGTCCTGGCAAATGATGAGGTAAAGGATGGTTATTCGGTCCGGGGCGGACATCCGGTAGAACAGAGAAAGATGAAGCAATGGCTGCTCAGGGTCTCCGCATATGCGGAAAGGCTGGTAGATTCGCTGGAAAAACTTGAATGGAGCGATTCACTGAAGGAGATACAAAAAAACTGGATTGGCCGCTCAGTGGGTGCAGTTATGAACTTCAGTGTTGAAAATGCCGTAAACAATAAAAGTCATAAAGCTGTAATACAAGTTTTCACCACCCGACCCGATACGATTTTCGGATGCACATATATGGTTCTGGCACCTGAACATGAGCTTACAGGCACTATAACAACCCCGGAATATAAGAGCCGGGTAAATACCTATGTTGAAGAAACCAGAAAGCGCACCGAACGCGAAAGATTAGCCGACACCAGAAATATTACCGGCCAGTTTACTGGTGCATATGCAATTCATCCCTTCAGCGGAGAAAAACTGCCGGTATGGATAAGTGATTATGTGCTCGCGGGATATGGAACCGGAGCCATAATGGCAGTTCCCGCCCATGACAGCAGGGATTACGATTTTGCGAAAAATTTCAATCTCCCCATTATTGAAGTAGTTACCGGCGGGGATATATCAAAGGGATCCTATGACGCCAAAGAAGGAAAACTGATAAATTCAGGTTTTCTCGACGGACTGGAGGTTGAAAATGCCATATCACTGACCATCTCAGAGTTGGAAAAGAGGGGTACAGGCTATAAAAAGATCAGTTACCGGCTCAGGGACGCAATATTCAGCCGTCAGCGCTATTGGGGAGAACCTTTCCCGGTCTACTACAAGGACCAGGTGCCTTATGTTCTTGATGAAGATAAACTCCCGCTTGTCCTTCCTGAAGTAGATTCATACCTTCCCACAAAGAAAGGTGAACCGCCCCTTGGCAGGGCAAAAAACTGGAATACCACCGAAGGATATCCGCTGGAGATGAGTACAATGCCTGGTTTTGCCGGATCTTCAGCCTACTATCTGCGTTATATGGACCCGCGTAATGATAATGAACTTGTCTCGAAAGATGCCAATGAATACTGGGAAAGCGTTGACCTTTATATCGGGGGCACTGAACATGCAACGGGACACCTTATCTATTCACGGTTCTGGAATAAATTCCTGTATGATATCGGAATTGCCTGCACTGATGAGCCCTTTAAAAAATTGATTAACCAGGGGATGATCCAGGGGCGTTCAAATTTTGTTTACCGCATAAAAAACAGCAACAAATTTGTCAGTCTGGGACTAAAGGACAATTATGATGTAACGCCCATTCATGTTGATGTAAACATTGTGCATAATGACATACTGAACATAGACCTTTTCCGGAAATGGAACCCCGAATATTCAAGTGCAGAGTTTATTACTGAAAAAGACGGCACCTACAGGTGCGGATATGCCATTGAAAAGATGTCCAAATCCCTCTACAATGTTGTAAATCCTGATGATATAATTGATCAGTACGGAGCTGACACCCTGAGATTATATGAAATGTTTCTGGGACCGCTTGAACAATCAAAACCATGGGATACAAATGGAATAGACGGGGTCCACAAATTCCTTAGAAAACTCTGGAATCTTTTCCACAATTCAAACAACGAACTTTCAATATCTGACGAAAAGCCTTCTGCTGCTGAATTAAAGATCCTTCACAAAACAATAAAAAAAATAGGAGAAGATATAGAAAGATTTTCGTTCAACACCTCAGTAAGTGCATTTATGATATGTGTTAACGAATTAAGTACCCTGAAGTGCAATAAGAAAGAGATTTTGAAAGACCTGGTCATAATACTGTCTCCTTTTGCTCCTCATATATCGGAGGAGTTATGGCACTTACTGGGGAACAAAGACACCATAAGCAAAACGGAATTCCCGGTTTACGATCCAGAGCACATTTCAGAAGATACCATCCGGTACCCGGTGTCATTTAATGGTAAGACAAGGCTTAAGATTGATCTGCCGGCTGATTATGAAAACAGTGACATTGAAAAGGAAATACTTAAAAAGGAAGATGTACTGAAATACCTGAAAGGAGCGGCCCCAAAAAAAATAATTGTAGTCAGGGGCAGAATTATAAATATAGTAGTTTGATATAAATATAAAAATGTATGTATAAAGCATGAAAAAATCAGACTTTCTGTTTATCATCATAATAAGCACGATACTCCTGACTGCGGTACATTATTACAGCAACTTCCTTGTTTATAACGATCCCCACTGTTCATCCGGACTGACTGCAAGTTTGGAAGAACCGGAGATATTGCCGGTTATTCTTAACGAATATGGCATCCCGGCAGATTCTTTCTTAGTGATTGAAGGCAGTATAAGGAGAAATCAGACTCTTTCTACCATCCTGTCAGGTTATAATATCAATCCCCGTATCATACACCAGATAGCCGGCTTCCCACGGGAAGTATTAGATGTCAGAAGAATACGCCCGGGTGACGGCTACAGGGTCTTTATTTCCAATGACTCCCTCAGCATGCCCCGTTATTTTGTCTATGAGCCAAACCCGGTTGAATTCGTAAAAGTCCGCCTTTATGACACAATTCACATGGAAAGGAGAAGCAGGGAGGTGCAGCAGGTCATGAAAGGGGTATCCGGATCGGTAAGCTCATCTCTATGGAATGCATTGAGAGAAAGTAATGCTTCACCAGTGCTGGCAATTGAACTGTCGGAAATATACGCGTGGAGTATAGATTTTTTCGGTCTTCGTGAAGGGGACTCATTCAGGGCACTTTATTATGAGAATTATGTTGACACCATTTCTGTAGGTACGGACAGGATCAAAGCAGCATGGTTCAGGCATATGGGGAGGGAGTTTTATGCAATCCCTTTTGAACAGGACAGTGTGCTTAGTTTTTTTGATCAGGATGGCAACAGCTTGCGGCGCACATTCCTGAAAGCCCCGCTTCGCTATTCCAGGATCAGTTCGGGGTTTTCCCACTCCAGGATGCACCCGGTACTTAGAGTCCGCCGTCCCCACCATGGAGTGGATTATGCAGCCCCTGTGGGAACGCCGGTTTATGCAATCGGAGACGGAAGGGTTATTGAAACATCATATTCGGCAGGTGCGGGACGAATGGTAAAAATAAGACATAACAGTGTGTATACATCTGCATACCTCCACCTTAGAAATTTTGAGCCGGGGATAAGACCAGACGTATGGGTACGGCAGGGTGATTTAATAGGCTATGTAGGCAGCACAGGTATGTCAACCGGACCGCATCTGGATTTCAGGATCTGGAGAAACGGGCATCCGGTTGATCCGCTCAGGATCGAGTCTCCCCCGGTTGAGCCGATAAAAGAGGAAAACCTGGAAGCCTTCAACCGGGTAAAGGAGATGTGGATGGAAAGGCTTAACGGGCTATGAGCTGATATCCAGCAATTTCTCAATTACCCGCGGAAACCAGTAGTGCTCCAGTTCATGTATTCTCGCGGCCAGCGCCTGTGGAGTGTCATCCGGTTTAACCTCACAGGTATGCTGAGATATGATGCTGCCTTTATCATACTCGTCATTCACCATATGAATCGTAATCCCTGAAAACCGGTCTCCTGATGAAAGAACAGCCTCATGAACCCGCATCCCATACATACCTTTGCCTCCGTATTTTGGCAGAAGCGCCGGATGAATATTCACAATTCTGCCTGGAAACGTCCTGAGTATTTTTTCCGGTATCTTAAGCAAAAATCCGGCAAGAACAATGAAATGGATATTATACTCAAGCAGAATTTCCAGCACTTTTTCAGAGTTTTCAAGCTCATCCCGGGTGAAAACCAAACTATCTATACCTTCATTTGCAGCGCGATCCAGCACTGCAGCTCCGGGACGGTTGCAAAGCAGCAGGTTCACCCTGATATATTCATGACCTGAAAAATAATTTACGATCGACTGGAAATTGGTGCCTGATCCTGATGCAAATACCGCAATATTTATCACAAATAATGAATTTATTATTACCTCATAAAGCAAAAGGACTTATAACAGGACATCGCTTATCCGGAAATTCGTCCGCAATACAGATCTGTTCGAATTATAATATAATAAATATCTATAAATTAAGGCCATCTCAGCTTTACCGGTCAAAAAAGGATGAAAAATGTTTGATAATATTGCCAGATTATCTTTCTTTGCAAAGTTAAAATTTATTACTAATTAAAACTTAAAGTTATGTCAGACATTGCATCAAGAGTAAAAGCGATCATTGTTGATAAGCTTGGCGTTGATGAAAGTGAAGTTACCCCTGAAGCTAGCTTTACTAACGATTTGGGTGCAGACTCCC
>SLOS01000325.1 GCA_007132365.1 Bacteroidales bacterium
ATTCTTGTTAAAAAGGGGACAGATTTCTGCAATCGTTGTCCCCTTTTTAGTTTTTTATTCAGGTTTTGACTGCATTCCGGTTTACAATCTTAAAATTCCATAAAACATTTTCTGCTGGTTTGACTAATTTAAACTTTTGTAATATCTTACGTCTTTTAAAATCCTTTGTTAAGTTAAATTGCCGGTCTCAGCTTTATTATCTGAATATTGTTGAAAATCAACACTCTATAATTAATTAAGTGTACTTGTGAGACGATTTATATGCTTTTTGTCTTTGGTCCTGTGTTTTCACCTCCTTGCCGGATCAAATGATGATGTTGTCGGGGGAATAGTCTTTCTTGATATAAATAAAAACGGGAAGCCGGATCCCGGCGAACCTGGTATTGAGGGAATAGCTGTTTCCAATGGGGATGAGGTGGTGCTGACCAATGCTGCCGGAGAATGGGAACTTCCGGCAGGAAACGGACCCGGCGTATTTGTTATTAAACCTTCCGGGTATGCGGTCCCGGTGAATCAGGACAATATACCCCACCATTATATTTTATTTGAAGAAATAGATGAGGCAGGAGTCGTAAGGACTGATGAGCTTCATTTCCCTCTTTATGAATCGGCTGAAGAGGAAAAATTTTCGGTATTGTTTTTTGCCGACACCCAGGCCAGGGGCTTGCGGGAAGTTAATTTTATCCTTCGCGATGTTGTGCAGGAGTGCATAGGAACCGATGCTGTACTGGGAGTGTCACTTGGCGATATTGTTGCCGATGATCCAGGTTTGTTTGCTGAAATAAGCCAGGGGATTGGTAAGATTGGAATACCCTGGTACAACATTTTCGGAAATCATGACAATGACCGGGATGCTGATACAAACAGTGAGCGCGACGCCACATTCAGGAAATTCTTCGGTCCTAGCACCTATGCATTTGAATATGGTCAGGTGGCTTTTATCGGACTCAACAACATTTATTTTCCTGAAGAGGGCAGATACCGGACACATATTTCAGAAAAGCAGTTAAGATTTGTGGATAATTATCTTGACTATGTTCCGAACCACAAGCTTATTGTCCTGATGATGCATGCTCCTCTGGTAAGGAGTGAAAACAGGGAAAGATTATATGAGATCCTGAAAGACAGAGCGCATACATTTTCCATTTCCGGACATGTACACCGACAGATCAACCTTTTTATTGATGAAGAGATGGGCTGGAAAGGCCCGGAACCTCACCATCACCTGATAACTGCAACCGTATCGGGAAGCTGGTGGTGCGGACTTAAGGACGAGCTCGGTATTCCACACGCTACCATGAATGACGGTGCCCCCAACGGGTACTCAATTGTCACCTTTGACCGAAACACATACAGTGTCCGGTTCAAAGCTGCCCGGCGACCGGCCTGTTATCAAATGAACATTTATTTACCTGACGAAATGAAAGAAGACGAAACAGATACAACTACTGTTCTGGTTAATATTTTTGCCGGGTCCGGCCGGTCAAAAGTGGAAATGCTGGTCGACAATCATGGAAAATGGATACCCATGGAGCATGTTGAAACCATTGATCCGGAATGTCTGCGAATGCACCGGCTGAGCCCTTTACTTGATCAGAAATTCAATGGTCAGACACTGGATCGCATTTTAGGCTGGAAAATGGATTACCCAAGTGTATCAACCCACATGTGGCAGGCAAAACTGCCTGAAGGCCTGAAGCCTGGTACACATATGGTGACTGTCCGGACTACCGATATGTATAACCAGAAATGGACCTCCCATCGCATTTTCAGGATTCGTTCAAATTGATTCATTTATAATAGAACAGGGGGATCCATGGGAATTGAAACACAGAATATGAATAACCTGCAATATGTAATTAATTGATTATTAATTTAAATAACCTGTTTTATGAAAATGAAAAAGTTTAATTATTTCTCTTTTATAGTTTGTTTAGCGTTTTTAGCGCTTTCCATGCCAGGACTCGCGCGTGATACTGAAAAGCAGGTCCACAAGGATACTCCTTTTTTACAGGATTACAGCATTAAGTTTTATCACAATAAACCAGGAGTTATATTGCAAAAGATTGTATCAGACCTGAACGGCAATATTCAGGTGCTGTCATCTGACGGACTGCTTCATCCTCATAACGGGCGGTTTCTTTATCCGGGCGAGCTGAAAACCGACAACAGGCATCGCCCCATGGCCGACAAGAATATTGCCGACCTTACGGTTGTTGACCAGCAATTTGTTTACCTTGATGATGAAGCAGTGCTCAGCAACGCCTGGTCCGGCAGATTGTTTTCCATGCACCGGATGCCCGGGGCAAATATTTTTGCCGGCAACGGCGATTTTGTTTTCCTTCTCTCTGATGGCAGGGAGCTGAAGTCTGTCAAAGATTCGGAGCAGCTATGGAAAGGCAGGATCAGGGAAGGGATTATAGATATAAAATATAACCCGGCAACAGAGAAGTTCTGGATCCTGACCGAAAAATCACTAAGTACTTTTTCACCGGAAACGAATGAACTGAAAACAGTTTTTACAGGAAACGGGTTTACCTCTTTCGATGTAGTGGCCTACGGCAGCAAAACCATCATCGGGACCGGTAACGGCTATATTGAGATCAATAATCTCAACCAAAGGCAGATTGGGGAAGTCCGCAGGAACCTGCCTGTAACTGAAATCACTGCTGTAAATGAAGTTAACGGCAAAGTGTGGTTTGGCTCACCTCTTGGAGCATTCATGCAGCAGGACGATGGAAAGTACAAATACTATTATGGCGAACGCTGGCTTCCTGACAATAATGTTATTAACATTACTGAAGGACCAGGAAATTCAGTACTTGTACTTACAGATAACGGCCTTGGGCAAATTGTGTTTGAAAATATGACCTTAAAGGATAAGGCAATGTATTTCGAGGACCAGGTACGCAGCCGTCACATCCGTTATGGATTTAATGCGAGCCTGGCAGGAATGGACCATGGTGATTTGTCAACCGGTTATTTGCGTGACTCAGACAATGACGGCCTCTGGACCACCATGTACCTCGGAAGCCAGATATTCAGGTATGCCGTAACCGGATCTGAAGAAGCGCTTTATAACCTGGCTGAGTCACTAGATGCCATGGAGCGCCTGTTCACTATCAATCCGATATTTGGTTTTCCTTCCCGTTCTTTCGAACGCAGCGGATATATTGAGGTCCTTGCTGATCCGCGTCGCTGGCAGCATTCGTCAGATCCTGAGTGGGACTGGAAAGCTACTACCAGCAGTGATGAAGCTATCGGACATATTTTTGCATTTGGTGCACTTGCAGAGCTGGTTGATGTGGAGCCCCTACGCTCAAAAGCAGTATACCTGATCGACAAATTAATGCAGCACATTGTTGATAATGACCTGTACCTGATTGATTATGATGGAAAACCTACTACATGGGCCAGGTGGAATCCGGAATATGTAAATGCATTTCCTACCCAGGTTGGCGACCGTAAGCTTAACTCTTCAAATATTATTGCCATGCTGCAAACTGCCTACCATTTTACCAGAAAGGAAATATATAAGGATGTGGCCTTTGAATTGATGGAAGAGCATGGCTACCTGGAAAATTTAATGAGACCTATGGAAGAAATTGGCCGGGTACCCGATGAAATTCCAAACGGTTCTGAAGGTTTGTCACATGATGAATTGCTGGATGCCGCCGAAGCCCGTGCCCAGATGCTATCATCGTCTTGGAACCATTCTGATGATGAAATGTATTTTCTGGGTTATTGGGGACTTTACCGTTATGCTTTCAATGATACCCTTAAAGATATGTATAAAGAGGCAATCATTGACCACTGGGAGATTGAGCGTCCTGAGAAGGAGGGCCTCTGGAATATATTCACCGCTTTGGTCAGCCCGGAGTTTGACCTGGAAGAGGCCATCTGGTATCTGCAGAGGCACCCGATGGACCTGATCCAATGGGAGATTAGAAACAGTCACCGTAAAGACATTGAATTTATGGAACCCAATTTCAGAAATCAGACTATTACTGAAGTATTACCGCCCGACGAACGCCCGGTACAGAGGCATAATTCAAACATGTTTCGCCTTGACACATCAGGTAACGGTTCCTATGAATACAGTGCAGGTGATATCTGGTTGCTTCCCTACTGGCTGGGACGGTATTTTGAAGTAATCACGACACCATAAATGGTGCTTTGATTACTTATTGGTTAATACCGGTTATCTTACCCGGTTGATGGAGCAGTGATTGGAGGCTGTGAGAATAATGTCCGGATAACTAATCGGATAACGGTCTGATAAAGAAAACGTATGAATTTGTATGACGGTATGAGAACTCTGGTTCGTTGGGGAACCTGTAAGCGATGCTGTACAACACCATCAATTCATTTGGAACATCATCATTGTATTTGTTGATAACGACATTCTGGCTGTAACCGTCAAGGCTCCTGGCAAAGCTGCTTATTATGGTGCCTTCGCCCCAGTTCTCGCCGTCCTCAGACTGATACACCACAAAGAGGCGTGAACCTTCCCCCCTCTGCCCGGAGCGTCCATGAAGGTAGTAACGGCCATTCAGGTAAGCGAGTTTGGGGTCCCGGATCTTCTTATCAAGCCAGGCAAGCTTCTGCTCTCCCCAGGTATGCCCCTCATCATCGCTTATACAATAGTATAAGTGATGTTCGTCGTCGGTTTTATAAGCTCCGGCCAGCAGACGTCCATCCTCCATGACGCACAACGCTCCGTACCAGGTTTCATGATCCAAAGGCAGCGTGCTGCGCTTGCTCCAGCTGCGCCCGTCGTCAGTGCTGACATAAAGTACGTGCGGGCCCTCTCTCCCTTCTACTTCAACCAGTACATAGCTGGTTTCTCCTGCTACCGCTACCTGAACAGGAAACCCCGTGAAAGATCCGTCAAAAGGCTGGTACCCGGTCCATGTAGCGCCATGATCATAGCTGCGCATAAAGCCGAGGTTGGTCACACCTTCCGACACACCACCATACACGTCATTGCCCATATGCACAATAAAAAGTACAATCGTTCCCTCGCTGGTGACAAGACCTGACACAACCCAGGCAGCTACCATCGGGTTATTCCTGTAGGTATTGTAAGAATACGCGAATTTGTTGTACATATCCCAGGTCCTGCCTCCATCCCTGCTTATGGAATATTCGCTCCACCCGTCAACATTATGACCGCTCGCATTGGTATAAAATGCAACCAGGTTGCCGTTGGCTAATTCGAGGGCAACAGGCCCCCCGTGAGAGTTGCGACTTAATTTATCATTTTCGAAATCAGCGACGATGGTGCCAAAAACTTTGTCGCCAACCCGGGTTGAGGGATCGTAATCGTAGATCAGTGACCCGTCTGTTATCTCATGGTATGGCTCTGTCTTCTCAGAATCTCTGGTAATATCAGCACAACCCGGCAATAACAGAATTAGCAGCCCGGCTGCCAGCCTTCCGGCTGCGGATGTAATTCGTTTAAAACATTCATTTTTATTAGATGTGTTCATACTTTTTTCCTTTTTAATAGGGTTATTTACTATGCCTCGCAGAATTTTATAAAATAATAACCTGTGTAACTGCCCTGATTATCAGTTTTCATGACCCGGTTCAGGCCTGATAAAGAAAACATATGAATTGGTGGAACGGTAGGGGCCCTCATGATCATCGTAATCGTAGGCAATACTGTACAAAACCATCAATTCATTGGGAACATCCTGCTTATATTTGTTTATAATAACGTTTTTGCTATAACCGTCAAGGCTCCTTTTGGCAAGACTGCTTATTATGGTGCCTTCGCCCCAGTTCTCACCGTCTTCGGATTGATATAATACAAAGCTTCGCCCATATTCGCCCCCATGCCCCGCGCGTCCATGCAGGTAGTAACGTCCATCCAGGTAGGCAAGTTCAGGGTTCCGGATACGCTTATCAAGATAGACGCTCTTCTCATCGCCCCAGGTATGCCCCTCATCTTCACTTATGCAATAGAAGAAATAATGCTCGTCTCCGTCAACGCATTCATATGCCCCGGCCAGCAGACTTCCATCCTCCATAACACACAAGGCACCGTACCATCTTGAGTCCTCCAGCGGGAGTGTGCTGCGTTTTCTCCAGCTGCGCCCGTCATCAGTACTGACATACAGAACGTGTGGGCCTTCATTCGAGTCTACCAGCAGGTAATTGGTCTTGCCCTCTACCGCAATTGCAGCGGGGTACCCTGCGAAAGAGCCGTCCAGGGGCTGGTATTCGGACCATGTATCCCCATTATCATAGCTGCGCATAAAGCCAAGGTTGGTGCGACCTTCTTCCCCTCCACCGCGAACAGGGTTCCCCATATGTGAAATAAACAGAAGCACCGTCCCCTTGCTGGTAACAAGACCCTCCTCCACCCAGGCAGCTACCTTTGGGTTACTCCGGTAAGTATCGTAAGAATACATGAATTTGTTATACATATCCCAGATCCGGCCGCCATCCGTGCTGATGGCATATTCGCTCCATCCGTCAACACTATGACCGGTCGCATTGGAATGAAATGCAACCAGGTTACCGTTGGCTAATTCGAGGGCAACAGGCCCCCCATGCGAGTTGCGACCCGGATTATCATTCTCGAAATCAGCGACAATAGTGCCAAAAACTTTGTCGCCCACCCGGGTTGACGGATCGTAATCGTAGATCAGCGACCCGTCTGTTATCTCGTAGTACGGCTCTGTCTTTTCCGGTTCCGGGGTGATTTCAGCACAACCCGGCAATAATAAGATTAACAGCCCCGCTGCCAGAAATCCGGTTGCGGATCTGGTTCGTTTAAAATATTCATTTTTATCAGAAGTTTTCATACTTTTTTTCCTTTTTATTAGAGTTATTTACTATGTCTCACAGGATTTCACAAATAATAATCTATGTAATTGCCATGATTTTTCAGTTTACATGTCCGGTTCAGGTCTGACAAAGAAAACATATGAATTGGTATGACGGTACGAGTACTCTGGTTCATTGGGGAACTTGTATGCGATGCTGTACAACACCATCAATTCATTGGGAACATCCTCATTGTATTTGTTGATTACGACATTGTGGCTGTACCCGTCAAGGCTCCTGGCAAAGCTGCTCAATATGGTGCCTTCGCCCCAGTTCTCGCCATCATCAGACTGATACAATACAAAGAGGCGTGAACCTTCCCCCCTCTGCCCGGAGCGTCCATGAAGGTAGTAACGGCCATCAAGGTAAGCGAGTTCAGGGTCCCGGATCTTTTTATCAAGAAAGGTAAGCTTCTGCTCTCCCCAGGTATGCCCCTCATCCTCGCTGATACAATAGTAGAAGTGATGCTCGTCCGCAGTTCTGTAAGCTCCGGCCAGAAGACGTCCATCCTCCATGACGCACAACGCTCCGTACCAGGTTTCATTATACAAAGGCAGCGTACTGCGCTTGCTCCAGCTGCGTCCGTCGTCCGTGCTGACATAAAGTACGTGCGGGCCTTCATTCGAATCCAAGAGGAGATAATTGGTTTCCCCTGCTACCGCAACTGAAGCGGGATACCCTGTAAAAGAGCCGTCAAGAGGCTGGTACCCGGTCCATGTAGCGCCATGATCATAGCTGCGCATAAAGCCGAGGTTGGTGCGGCCTTCACCTCCACCGTGAACAGAGTTTCCCATATGCGTTATAAACAAAACCACTGTCCCCTCGCTGGTAACAAGACCCTCCTCCACCCAGGCAGTAACCTTTGGGTTATTCCTGTAGGTGTTGTAAGAATAGGCGAATTTGTTGTACATATCCCAGGTCCGGCCGCCATCCTTGCTGATGGCATATTCGCTCCAACCGTCAACATTATGACCGCTCGCATTGGAGTGTATTGCAACCAGGTTGCCGTTGGCTAATTCAAGAGCAACAGGCCCCCCGTGCGAGTTGCGACCGAGATTATCATTCTCAAAATCACAGACGATAGTACCGAAAACTTTGCCGCCAACCCTGGTTGACGGATCGTGATCGTAGATCAGCGACCCGTCTGTTATCTCGTAGTACGGCTCTGTCTTCTCCGAATCTGTGGTGATTTCTGCACAACCCGGCATTAGGAGAGTTAACAGCCCGGCTGCCAGAAATCTGAATGTAATAAAGCTCCACCTTTTTCCCATAATTATTATATTTATTATTAGATTATTAGATCAACAGATTATTAATTTTGAGTTAAAGAAGTGATTCTTGAGGATAAACTTTCTTTTTATCATCAGATAATAATAAACAAAAACGATCAAATATAATCACAAATAATTGTATTTACAAATTGCTTCACATCTGTCAATTAATACTATAAGAGCCGTTAAATCAAAGTGAAATCGACGAAGTCAAACCCTCATATGTATCCATCAGACTTTGTGTTGTGAAGCAGCATGAGCGTTTCATAAGAAAACCTTTCTTTTTCTTTTTTTTACGGCCAGTCTTGCTTATATTGTGGGTCATGAAACTTTCTAACTAAAACAAAATACATGTTAAGAAAATTAAGTTTTGTTATCCTGTTTTTATTCACTTCAGTTTTTTTAAACCCTGATATACATAGTACTGGAATTGAGTCGTTACCAACCGATATTATTTCCCGGGGAGGATTATGTGTTATAATTGGCAGCGCAGATGATCTTACTTTGGCCGAAGCACTTGTTGAAAAGGGGCCATGGGTGATCCACTGGCTTAATGCCAGTGAATCAGCAGTTGCAGAGGCACGTAAGGAATTACAGCGACGCAGGTTGTATGGCCGGATTGTGATTGAGCACTGGGATAATAACATGTTACCCCATGCAGACAATCTTGTTAACCTGATAATTAATAATTTAACTAACCTCCGGCCTTCCACAAATGAACTGATACGTGTACTGGCTCCTGAAGGTTCAATGTTTACTGCTGAAGGTGAGGGTTTCGTACATCATTTTAAGCCCAGACCTGATGAGATGGGTCAGTGGACGCATCCGTGGCAGGGTGCTGATGGCAACCTTGCTTCGGAGGACCGCTGCCTTGATATTCCAAACACTTTCCAGTGGATAGCCGGTCCTGCTTTTCCAATGGCGAACCGGAAAGACAGTTCAGGTGCAATTCTCAGTGCTGGGGGACGAGTATTTTTCATCACACAAAACGTACCTGAGAACATTGGCGGTGGCCGGCAGAACTACCTTGTGGCGCGTGACGCATTTAACGGTATTGTATTATGGTCAAGGCCATGGGATGGCCCATTAAGCCGCGGCCATGCGGACGGGTATCATGAAGCTATAGTTGTAACGGAAAACCATGTTTATGGTTCCCGTGATGATGGAGTGGTTGTTTATTCAGCATCTGACGGGAGTATTATTGATTTCTGGAATACGAAATCAACACCCGGTAAGCTGGTACTGGATGCCGGCATCCTCATCGCCCAGTCCACCGAAGGA
>SLOS01000378.1 GCA_007132365.1 Bacteroidales bacterium
AATTTTTTCTTTGTATTTTTCATCTGAAAAGTGATGTTTTTTTGTTTGTGTTTTTTGATTTAACACCTTAAATATAAGCAAAATACATCACTTTTCCTTGTTTTTATTTTAATTTTTTAAGTAATAAAGGTATTTTCTGAAAAAAATACTATCCGCTTTTATAATTTTTATTTCCAGAGAACATGTTCATAAGGACATACAATCTCTTCTGAGCTGGTGACCACATCAATGGATGTATTGGGTGCCAGCGGGTTGCCTCCACCAACCGGGAATTCACCCGGAATGATCCGGGTACCTTTACCTCCTGTGGGAGTCCAGTGCGCATCTCCAATGTTAAATTTCACCTTGCCCTCGTCTGGAACAGAATTTAAAACCAGGCGCACATATTTGTAAATCTTTCTTGTTTCATTAACAAGTTCCTCACGTAATTCGGCAGAAAAATTCTGATCACAACGGATTGAAGGAAATGATGACCCATCCACAGCGTAGATACCGTAATCTCTTATAGCCTCTGCAAGCCTCTTTCCCTTTTCGGTTAAACCCAGAGTATCCAGGTCAGGACCTCCTTTGTCTTCAGGAGGGATGGCCCACAAACTCCCATAAGGAATATTACCCGTATTATACCCTGCTGTTGAATAAGCATTTCCATCCATTCCAATGGCAGGCCACCATACTTCTCTTCCCAGCATCACAGCAAAATGTTCTGGATATCGTGGCAAGACCATCTGAAGTGCATGGCCAATGGGATGGCCTTCCTTTGCTATCTCCCATCCCCTTAATAAACCAAATGCCAGTGTAGAACCTGAGGCGCTTGTGCCTATACGCCTTGCAAGTTCTGAACCATGACCCAGATCATCCAGCCTGCTACTCATGTGGATACTGGCCTGAGGATTCCCATCATTCCAGGTAAACCTGAAGAATTCGTGATACGTTTCTGATGCCCTGTCATACACCCCGACCGTACCATCTGTGTTGCAAGCAAAATCGGGCATTATATAATCAGAGTTTTTCGGAAATCTGACATCAACGGGAAAATGACCGGGACTCATTGGAGAGCATTCACGAATTGTAACAGTTTTAACAGGGCCATCAGGTTCAGCCGCAACAAAAAACAATCCCCAGGGTTCTGTGCCCACATTCATGTTTAGCCGACTTCCCTTGAGCCAGTCCTGAACAGCAGGATGATCCTCATCTGCATAAACGGCTCCGGTGCCGATAGGCCGGTGATGGGCACTGTACTGGTTAAAAGGATTGTAAAACCAGTCATTTTGATAATCCTGGGCAAAGCAGACACCGGGAATCAATATAAATGCCAGTGCAAAAAAAGTTAATAATAAGTCTTCATTTACTTTTTGCTTTATTCTGCTTACTGAATTAAATTCTGAATTGTTAATCATAATAACAGATCTGTCGTTTCATAAGGGTCATTCAAAATATCATACAGTTGTCCCGTCGGACTATGCATGATCTGCCAGGGTGGCCCCTGAATCCTCGGCTGGTAACCGGGTGTCCTGAAATCAAAGCCTCCCGAACCTTTTGTGTCAAGAATCAGTTTCCACCTGTTTGTCCGGATTGAAAGGACACCGGTTTTAAAATCATTTATCTTGTAAACCGTTACTCGGTTTCAATTGTAATAAGCATCTGATTCCAGGTATAATTAACTGTATGTGACCTTCCCTCCTCATCTCTCATAGCATCCGACCAGACTAACACCATCTCTTTACCATCCTCACTAATCCATTTCGGAGATAGTTTTGGCTGGTAAGTCAGCTCATCAGGATGATCAGCGACCCAGTACTCCGTATAAAAAAAATTGTGCCAGGGCCCATAAGGCTTCTCGGAATACCAAAAACCCAGGCTACCAGTTTGATTGTGCATCCAGGTGTTAAAATAGTCATTATCCGAAGCACTGAAGTCCCCTGATCTACCTCCATAAGTCCCCCCATTAACCATAATATAAAGACCCAGACCCTCATTCCAGACAACTGAAGGAAGCCAGGAATACCAGCCAAAGTAGTCACCGGCATCATTTGTTTCAGGAAACTCATAGACATAACCTCGTTGTGAGAGATCACTACTCCACTCAGGCTGGTTGTTTTTGCCGTAACTAACAAAATATTCCCAGGAATCTCGTTTACCTAATTCGTTTTTGGGTACACGGGCAAGCAAAAGTTTATGAGCATATGCTCCCTCTGGTGAATAAATATATACATAATTGTCTTCAGATGCTGAATGATCCCTGCCTTCCTGAACAAAGTCAACCCATCCAAACGGCCAGGCGGTTATTTCTTCGCGAGTGATGCCTTCTTCCTCAAAAAAGAACATCTCACCTGGTGTTACTTCATCCCATTCCCGGGCTTTACCGCGTGCGCGCGCGGGATCCATACTCAAAACCTCACCATCACGGTTAACCGGTCCCCACGCCTTGCCATCATCACTTGATTTAAGCAGTTTGATGCCGCGGAAAGGACCTGAAAAGTGGTGGCGCCGTGTTTTTGATAGGGCAGAATAGATATTACCGTCAACAGAAATAATTCCATACCCGAACCAACTCCATATACGACTCGGGAATTCAGGGTAATCAGGAATATCTTCTATAACAAAATCATCGTGATTGCCAATAATTCTGTATACACGATTATGAAATTCAGGCACCAGCGAATCACCACCATCCGCTCCTGACTCATTAAGGTGCCGGTACATACCCCTTCCAATGAATTCTAACGGTTCACCATGATACAGTCCTAACCAGTTGCCATCGCACATATTGGTAAGTTGAGAATTGTATGCAGCCCAGGTAAGGCACCAATTATCCCCCCTACCACCCTCACGGAATATGGTCTCATATTGAAATGTAACTCCAATGGGTACTTCTTTTTTTTGTGCACATCCTAGAATGCTAACTATGACGAGAATAATAACAAATAAAGTCTTCATATTTAATAACTTAAAGGCTGAAAATTGCAATTTATTCATTTATTGGCATCCAAAGCTGTGTTGGGAGCAAGAGGCGTGCCTCCACCTGCAGGAAATTCGCCGGAAATAATTTGTTTATTTAGTACTCCGGTAGGTTGTAACGGGTCGTCACCTACATTAAAAATTACCTTTCCCTCTTCAGGCACAGAGTTTTCGACCAGGCGTAAATATTTATAGAATTTCCTGGTTTCTGTTACCAGTTCATCTCTTAAATCCGAAGAGAAGTCCTGATCGGCACGAAGTGTCGGTTGACCTCCACCATCTATAACATATATTCCATAATCGCGTATGCACTCGGCAAGCCGCTTTCCTTTCTCTGTAAGGCCAAGTTTATCAAGATCAGGACCACCTTGGGATACAGGTGGAATGGCCCACAGGCTTCCATAAGGAATGTTACCTGTATTGTGGGAAGGATTGGTATAAGCGGATCCATCCATGCTTACCGCAGGCCACCATACTTCCCTGCTAAGCATATTAGTTGCACTATCAAATGTACGCGGAACAACCATCTGAAGAGCATGGCCAATAGGGTGCCCTTCTTTTCTAACTTCCCATCCCCGTAATAACCCGAAGGCCAGGGCAACACCTGAAGCACTCGTCCCTATGCGCTCCGCAAGCTTTGTACCATGCCCCAGATCGTCCAGTCTGCTGGACCTGTGAATACTGGCCTGTGGATTTCCATTATACCAGGCAAACCTGAAAAATTCATGATATGTACCTGCAATCCTGTCATATACCGCTAGAACACCGTCTCTGTCGCAGGGGAAATCGGGCATTATTTCATCAGCATTGCAGGGAAACCTGACATTAACAGGGAAAGTACTGGGATTAATAGGCGAGCATTCACGTATTGTGACAGTTTTTAAGAAACTGTCTGATTCACCAGCGACAAAATTTAATCCCCAGGGGGTGGTACCCGGAGTGATGTTTATCTGAGAACCTTTGAGCCAGTCCTGCACTGCGGGATGATCCTCATCTGCATAAACGGCTCCTGTGCCGATAGGCCGGTGATGGGCACTGTACTGGTTAAAAGGATTATAAAACCAGTCATTTTGGTAATCCTGGGCCAAACAGATCAAGGGAATAAATATAAATGCCAGTGCCAGAAAAGTAAAAAATAATAAAACTTCATTCACTTTTTGCCTTATTCTGCCTGCTGAAATAAATTCTGAATTGCTAATCATAATAATTATTAATTTAGTTTTTATTTAAACCCACATTGCCTAGAGATAATGATCTTAAATGCAAATCGGCAGATCCCTTTTCTATTTAAGTCCTCTGAATATTGTCAAAGCGTTCTGGAGCGCTCGTGCAGGCTTCCCCACACCCCTGGCAGGAAATTCTCCAGGTATAATTTGCTAATTTATCCCTCCGGCAGGATTCAAAGGCTCACTGCCAAAATTAAACTTCACCTTCTTTATTCAGGCAGTGATGCAATATACGAAATTAAGCCTGATAACTCAGTTTTTTAATCACTTTTGTAAAAGAAAAGTATCAACTCTTTAAAGCCGATGAGAAATGGAAGATATTACATGGTATTCAGTAACCAAACAAGTAAGTTAATTATGCCGGGCTTTAAGGTTTTAAAAAATCTCTGCAGACTCCCGACCTGAGCATTTCCAATATTCCTGGCACATCCATATTACACAAACTTAAATTAAACATTTAAACCCTAATCCATGAAACAACTGAAACAACTTATAACGACAATCATTTTATTTGGATTCACCCTGTCAACCGCAGCCCAAAATCCAGGAACATTTAAAAGACTGATTATTGACGATGATCCTCCAATCAGCAGAATATGGGCGAAAGGCAAAGGCGACTTTAATGGTAACGGGTTTACTGATTTTATGATAGCAGGTGAAGGCTCTGTTATTTGGTATGAAAATCCAGCCCAATCCGGCAGGACGGAGTGGATCAGACACATTGCATATAGTGGCCCGAATATCGGCTTTGAAGGATGTGCAGTAGGTGACATCAATAATAACGGTCATCTTGACATTGTAATTGGTGGTTATCACACGAGTATGGTTTATATTCTGGAAAATCCGGGTTATGGAGCAGGACCATGGAAGATTCACCCGATCGGCGGCCCTAAAACAGATGCCACATATTTATATGATCTCGATGGCGATGGTAAACTTGAAATTATTACCAGGGCCTCTGAATTATGGTCGGGTGGTGTTGGCAGAGATATTCAGATTTGGAAATTAACCGGCAAGGACCCCTTTAATGCTACCAGCTGGAACAGGGTCAGGGCTAACAGAAGAGATGTTGGAACAGGCGAACATTTTAATATCGGGGATGTGAACAGTAACGGAAAAATGGATATAATTAATGTATAAGACTGCTGTTTATTTTGCCCCGGAAGATCCAACTCAGGGGAACTGGACAGAGCATGTCATAGATGATAATGTGCAGTGTATCACTCATGCCCTAGGGGTTTATGATTTTAACAACAATGGATTGCTGGATGTATTCACCGCTGAAATGGAACAAAGCGACTATCCACATGAAGTCAGGATATACTTTAACAATTCCAATGGTACCTCATGGACAAAAGAGGTCATTTCAACTAGTGGTTCTCACTGGAATCAATTTGCAGACATTGATAATGATGGAGACATCGATATTTTTGGTGCAAATCATGGCAGTACAGGCCAGCCGGTTGTTGAAATATGGGTGAACCAGACTTTATCGCCTTAACCTCCCTTCTCTTTTTACCGGGAGATACAGTCAGGCAAACGAAATCCCTGCCAGAGTGATCATTAATAGTTGCTACCGGAGGATGATTAGAATGACTGTATAATGGGTTAACGAACGGTACATTGCATTATTCTTGCGTCAAAATCATTCTGGATAGCGGTCCGGGGGAGCCGACCTGTGGCCACTCTTGTGTCATTATAATAAATCATTATAAATATTACCTATATAACACCATGTATCTCCTGCAGGTTCAGGCATGAAAAAATGGCTCGTACTTCTTTTGAAATCTGGTAATCCGTGAAACATAAGCAGCATGTCTTTGTGGATTGTTGCATAAAGATTAATATAACGGCGTTTTTTAGAAAATAAAGATAAGTTCTTCCCTGTTTTCACCCTCAAGAGTTTCTACGTTTTCAGTTTCCTGCCATTCTCCTGTTTCAGGGTAGCCCACACGGACTGTAAAAAGATCTTCTGAAAAGACCCAGGGCTCGAATTCTTTACCTTTGATGCGTACTGAATATTCCAGTTCACCTGTAACCTCGTTAATAATCTCCACAACTGGATCAGGTTCACCTTCTATTTTAAGTACTGGCAGCCAGGCAGTAGCCTCCCGGCCGTAATTGTCAAACTGGCTGATAGTATAGGGCCATCCCGGAAACTGATCATCCGGTTGGGGATTTGCAACATCAGCCAGAAAACGCCAGCATTCGATTTCAATTGTGCGTTCTTCATTGTCAAATATAATCATGCCGAATCCTGCTGCCCTGGCATGTTCCAATTCATAGCGATGGGACTTACTACGATCAAAATCACCCGGATTGCCAACTGCGTACATATAATTCAGATTCCCGAAGGCATCAATATATTCACCAGTATTTGGCAATCCATGTTCCGGAGGATTTTTAATTGAAATTTCATCAACGTCATCCGGTCGGAACCATCGCGAATAAACCGAGGCAATTGCCGGTGGACTGAATCCGTAACCGGCATCACGAAAATCGTCTATACCGTAATGAACAATCGAAGCAAGATGCTGATCTCCGTTAATATTAAATGCAAATCCCCGGCGAATAATATGAAGAGCCCTGTCACGGGCAGTCTTTGGCCATCCGCCCGAGTCAAGGTCTCCATGAAGATAATCATCAAAATTGCCATGATGGGTTGCCGTAGCAGTAATAGGTGTCTGAGTAAGCAAAACTTTCATCTCTGCATTTTCCCAGTCACGGACCCACTGCTTCATGAACTTCTCCTGACGCTCACCAAACATTTCAAGTCCGGGTTTGTCCAGTACAGAAGGATCATCCAGGGGCTCAACAAGGTGGTCATGACGACCTTCCCAGGTAGAAACCAGTTCCGGGGGAGATTTGTATATCCGGTCGCTCACAATACCGAAGCTCACCCTGCCATAAATCAAATCCGTATACCAGACACTCATACCCTGTTCAATAGGCGTAGGATCCCAGGGATCAGGCAGATGGGCTACCTGGGTCCGGTGCATCATATTGACAAACCTGACCGTCTGGATAAAGCCTCCCTGATCAGATGTACCACCAGGTATATTGGCTTCCAGCAATTCCTTCTGGTTATCAAAAGGAACCCCTCCGTCTCCCCACAGGTTTCCCTGGTATACATCATGATCGTCGGGTGTGACAATGGTGGGTATATCGCGCATCAGATCGCCAAAGGCCCAGCCAAACATGTACCATTTACCAAGGTAATTTAGTATTGCTGTTTCATCAGGCCATCTCACATGGCGATACCCGCCATTATGCTCATAGATCTGATCACCTGAAAAGAATAGTATATCGGGTTCGGATAACTCCAGATTTCGCACCAGGGGAGTATAGGGGAACCCTCTCCACCACTGGCAGGTCAGCGATCCGAACCTCAATGACCTGTCCACCGGGTCATGTCGGATAGTTCCGCCATATTCTGCTTTCCGGTCATCACCCGTTGAATTGATATATTCAAATAATACACGGTAGTCATGATCACTGCCAGAATCCCAGTCGTCAACTTTCCATGTGACAGTCCGCGAATCAGCATCCATCTCACCGCTTGCCACGGTCTCCCAGCTTCTACGATTTCTTACCTGCAGCTCTGCGACTCTGTTTTCTGATTCACTTACCGGGGGAAGCTGGGCAGTCATTTTCAGGGTGTTTCGGCTTAAGGTATGCATGGTCCACAATACCGGACCAAACCGGTTTTCTTCCTTCAGCGAAAATCCGGGTCCATTAAAATAAATATTGTCAAACCAGAACCTTGGCCCGTTTTCCTCTGCATCCGGACCACGGAAATTGTTAACAAACTGAACGATGCCGGTAACAGGAGATTCAGGAAAGAGAGATAAAGTTGCAATGTCATTTCCGGTTTCATCAGCAATTATCATCTCCACCTTATAGCCTTCAGGAGTTGATGACCCGGTTACCTCAAGTTCAAATTCACTGTAATCGAAACCTGCTGGAAGCTGCAGTGTCTGTCCGGCCATAAAAGCAAACCCTTCCGTATTGATACCCATGTTTATCCCCTGTCCGAAATAGACGGCAGCACGTACATCCTTGTCTTCTGGTGCTTCAGAACCAATTATAATACCCGATGAACCATGCTGATTACCTTTTTCAAGCAAACCCATAGTTACACTGACAGTAAAAGGAGCATCTCTCCCTTCAAGCAGATGGGTCAGGTTGCTCAGCGTTGCATGGCGCAGATGGCTGACGCATTCAATCCGGCCATCACTTATACGCCATCCCTCAAGGGGAATAGTCCAGAAATCCTCTCCTACCCAAATACGATCCGGTATATTATTAAAAGAATAGGATGTTTCCTGATCTGCACTGCTGCAGCTAAACCCGATCATTATGACAATCAGCATAATACTGTAAATCCTTAATTTTTTCATAATATTATTATTTGAGGTCACGACATTAAGGTCGTGACATATTAAAGATTATGCAGTGAACAATTACAAGACAATTTAAGTCATGAATCATGAAATCATCCATTGATTTTCAAGCAGGGGCAGTACCAGGGATAGGTGGCCCCGGCGGTATGTTGACCGGGCCGAATTCAAGTTTTTCGGGTCCGAGCCTCATACTGGAACTCATCATATCATCAAAATGTATTTCCTTTCCCGTATATGCCGATTCCCTTCCCATGATGGCCACCAAATTGGCAGCTGCAACATTTGGAATATCATTAACATAATTATCGGTACGGATAGCAGTAACAAAGTTTATGATCTCCTGTAGATGGGGGTGCACAGCAAGTCTGTCGCCCGGCCATTTCCCGCCTTCACGCGGATATTCGTATTCCCACAGAAGGTTCCCGTTATAATCGCGGATCTCATCCATACCGTTGGTATACCCCCGGG
The DNA here is from genome assembly GCA_007132365.1 of Bacteroidales bacterium. Classification (GTDB taxonomy): domain Bacteria; phylum Bacteroidota; class Bacteroidia; order Bacteroidales; family PUMT01; genus PXAP01. The sequence continues at coordinate 9,056 of SLOS01000378.1, forward strand.
TACCAA
>SLOS01000111.1 GCA_007132365.1 Bacteroidales bacterium
ATCATCCTGACGGGATACAGGGTGCCCAGGCAACAGCAGCTGCTGTATTTCTTGCCAAAAACGGCAGGACCAAGGATGAGATCCGGGATTATATTGAAAAAACATTCCGGTATAACCTTCAGAGAACCATTGAGGAGATAAGACCGGATTATTACTATGACCAGTCATGCCGGGGTACCGTTCCCGAAGCAATTATTGCATTTCTTGACAGTGATGATTTTGAAAGTGCCCTGAGACTTGCTATTTCACTTGGTGGGGACAACGGGAGCATATCCAGCATAGCCGGAGCAATCGCCCAGGCATTTTACAAGGAAATGCCTGAACATATATCAAAACCGGTAATAAGCCATCTTACCCCTGAAATGTTTGAAATAATTGAAGAATTCAGCACCACTTACCCTTTAAGCCTGTTTCACTGAAAGGCTGCAATTCCCGGAGTGTGATACCGGAGATCATTCTTCAAGATCATCGAAACTGACATTGGTGAAACTTTCAGTGAGTTCCTTGCCCTGATCTTCGCTGGTTTTATCCGGATCAGTCTGGGCAGGTTGTGTACTGTTTATGTATGAAATGACCTCTGTCAGTCCGTCACTGAATTTTTCAAAGTCCTCCTTATACAGGAAAACCTTATGTTTTTCAAAATACTGTTTGCCCTCCTTGTTAAACCGTTTTTTACTCTCGGTAATGGTAAGGTAATAATCATTGTTTCTTGTAGCCTTAACATCAAAAAAATAGGTCCTCTTTCCGGCTCTTACCGTTTGTGAGAAAATCTCCTGCCTATCTACGTTATCTCCGTCGGTTTTTTTTTCATTCTCTTCCATCTTCCTGCTTTTTTATTATATTAATACTCAAGCGACAATTAGATGTTGTTTCTCCAATGTCTTTAATTTTTTTAACAAATAAAATAATTTTGGTTACCAAACACAAATTTGTCGCCAATATTCCCGACAAATATTTTAAAAATCCGGCATTGTTTACCTAAAAAGTGCTTACTTTGCACCTCTTTATAATTATTGAAATGAAGCTCTTTTAATAAGATGATAAGCAGGAGGCTGTTAAGAATAAAGGTTTTACAGGCAGCTTATGCCTATTTTAAGTCCGGTATAGATTCGCTGGCCAGGTCTGAGAAAGAATTGTTTTTCAGCATTGGCAAAACCTGGGAACTTTATCTTTCTGTTTACTTGCTGTTTATTGATCTTGCCGGATATGCGCATAAAAGAATAGATCTTGCACTTTCAAAGCTTTCTCCCAGCTATGAGGACCTGCATCCCAACACCCGTTTTGCCGGCAACCTCCTTATCAGACATCTCATGGAGCATGAAGAGCTTAATACATTACTCAAAAAACATAAAATATCGTGGGCTAACCATCCGGAGCTGATCAGGGAACTGTATAATCAGCTTATTGAAAGTGATATTTATGCAGCTTATATGGAAGAGCCTGAAATATCATGGCAATCGGACAGAAAATTTGTTTTGCAGTTGCTTGACGGATTGATCTTGAGTTCACTTTCCCTTGATCAGGTTCTTGAAGAGCGAAGCATATACTGGAATGATGACCTTGAGTTTGCTGTGCGCATGGCAGAAAAAAGCCTGAAAAAATTTTCAGGTAGCGATGGTCCCCCTGTCCCTGTCTTTCCTCTTTTTAAAGATAAAGAGGACAAGGAGTTTGTAAAAGGGCTGTTCCGCAATATTGTTCTTCATCACGAGGAATATGAAAAAATGATAGATCAGCATACCAGAAACTGGGATGTTGAAAGGATAGCATTCATGGATATTCTGATCATGAAGCTGGCCATCGCCGAGATAATTGAAAACGATTCAATACCAACCAGGGTCTCGTTCAATGAATATATTGAGATAGCCAAGTACTACAGTACTGAAAAAAGCAGCAATTTCATCAACGGAATTCTTGACAAGATCATTCAGCAGCTCAGGGAAGAGAACAGGATAGTTAAGAGGGGGCGGGGACTGATTGGAGAGTAATTGCTGATACGGGTATTTGCTGTTGTAGTAAATTTATGTTTATTTTGTTGTGCACTTACTGTACAGGCTATTTAACCTTTACACTGTGTGGCCTTAAAGAATATAGATTATAGTTATAAACATAACCCAAATGACCATGAGTAGTAATTTAGCTTATCTGGTGCTTATGACACCTCCGCAGGAGGGCCAGAGCCCGTTTATTTCTTTCCTTCCACTTTTGCTGATCATTCTGGTATTTTATTTTTTCATGATACGACCCCAGATGAGAAAGCAGAAGGAACTGAGAAATTTCAGGGAATCTATTAAAAAGGGAGACAAAATAGTCACAACCGGGGGCATTTACGGTAAGATTAACGATATTTCAGGGCAGGTAGTAACCATAGATGTGGGTAACAATGTCCATATCAAGGTTGATAAGAATGCGGTTTTGAAAGATCCGACCGACCTGGCCGCGCAGCGTTAGTCCCGGTAACTGTAATGCATTATTCCCCGGGGTTTTGCTAAACAAATTGGATATTTGGCTCAGGAGCACAAAATAATAAAGGATGCTTTTGGAAAACTAACCAGGCTGAAGCTTGACCGCAGGGTCATGGTTTTTCTTTTCTTTCTGGCAATCTCAACCATATTCTGGTTTTTAAGTGCCCTGGGCAGGGAGTATACAACCAATATCAGGTATCCGGTAAGGTATACTAACTTTCCCGAAAACATGCTCATGGTAGGTGATCCCCCATCCAACCTTGAACTCACAGTAAATTCCTATGGTTATACTCTTGTGAGGTATTATTTAAGCCGCCGGCTCATGCCGATCGTCTTTGATGTAAATTCATTTTCACTTAACAGGCTGCCGGATACTGAGACCCGTAACTTTTACATCCTTTCTTCTGTTGCCGCAAACAGGATAGCAGGCCAGCTGGGAGCCGATATTGAAATACTTGATATAAGGCCCGATACACTTTTTTTCAGTTTTACCGAAATGACCAGCAGGAAGCTTCCTGTTAAACCGGTGCTTGATCTTGTTTTTGACCAGCAGTTCATGGTTAAGGGGAGTATTGACGTTGAGCCTGATTCTGTCATGGTACACGGACCGGCATCTGTAATCGATACCATGAAGTTCGTCCCCACAAAGGCAACGGCAATCAGGGGACTAAATAAGTCCGCCAGAAAAAATATTGAACTGGCGTATATCGATAAACTTACCTTTTCAACAAAGGGGGTTTTGGTTACCATACCCGTTGAACAGTTCACCGAAGCCAGTATCAGGATTCCGGTTGAGGTGGTAAATCTTCCGGATACACTTACAATGAAAACTTTTCCCTCGGCGATTACCGTCTCCTATCTTGTAGCCCTTACCGATTATGATAAGGTAGATGCACAGCTCTTCAGGGCCACGGTCGATTACAACAGTCCCCCGACCGGTCCGGGACGAATGGCAGTCCGGCTTGTGAGCCGGCCGGATTTCATCAGGTCGGTTCGTTTTTCCCCGCAGAGTATTGACTTTATTATCGAAAGATGATGCTGAAAATAGGTGTGACAGGAGGAATAGGTGCAGGCAAGTCTCTAATATGCAAGGTTTTCTCGGTGCTTGGAGTGCCGGTATATGATGCTGACAGCAGGGCAAGGAGAATCATGAATGATGATCCATCCATGCATCAGAGATTAATGGCAGCATTCGGGACAGGTATTTTCAGTGAGGGCAGACCCGACAGGAAAGCATTGGCAGGACTGGTGTTTGATGACCCTGATGCCCTGCAGAAGTTAAATGACATTGTTCATCCTGCTGTAAGGGAAGACTTCGTATCATGGCTGGAAGGGCATAACCAACATCCCTATATTATCAAGGAGGCTGCCATACTGTTTGAGACAGGAACCTATGCCGAACTTGATTCTGTAATACTGGTCACTGCACCTGAGGAGCTGAGGCTGCGCCGTATAATGAGGCGTGACGGTGAGAGTGAGGAGAGTATCAGGAAAAGGATGACCAGCCAGTGGCCGGATGAGAAAAAAGCCGCCCTTGCGGGACAGGTGCTCAGGAATGATGACACCGTGGCTCTGATTCCTGCAATTTTGCGGTTGCATTCAGATCTAAGCAGGGGTATTTGCATTAAAGCACGCAGCTAACATGATTTTACGACATAATTTTGAATTAATCGACAACTTAAGTTTACCCGGATGGAATTAAAAGATTTAATGGCAATATCAGGTTATCCCGGCCTGTACAGATTTATTTCACAAGGGAGAAATGCAATAATTGTTGAATCCCTGGAAGATAAAAAGAGGATGAGTGCATACTCCACATCCAGGATCAGTACACTTGAAGAGATTGCTGTTTTTACCGAGAATGAAGAGCTGCCCCTGGCGGAAGTGTTAAAAAAAATGTACAGCCATTCAACCGGCAAGGAGGCTGTCAGCCATAAATCCCATGCCGATGAGATCAGGAGGTACTTTGAGGCGGTCCTTCCGGAATATGACCGTGACAGGGTATATGTTTCCGACATGAAGAAGATAATTCATTGGTATAACCTTCTTTTAAAGTATGGACTGCTAAAGTTTGAAGATGATGAGGGAAGAGAGGATGCTGACCCTGAAACCGGACCGGGTGAAGAGGATGATCTTCCGGATCATGGTCAGAAGCCTTGAGGGCTGTTCAGTGACAGCTTCGCATAAACTGCTTACAGTATGAGATATTTTTTAATTTTCCCGGCTGCGCTGGTTATTATTGCATTGTTCCATGGTTGTTCCAAATCAACAAATGGCGGAGATCTGGTTCCCGGGAAACCAGTCCTGTATGAATATGACATGGACAATCTTGACTTTCATAACGGTTTTCACCAGGCTGAGGCCAGGGGGGTCCTTGAGAACCGTCATATAGTTGAGGCTTCAGGGCTTGCAGTGAGCAGAAGCAATTCATCGATGTTATGGGTGCATAATGACAGCGGCGATTACAACAGGCTTTTCGTTGTGGGCGAAAAAGGGGAGGATTTTGGCCAGTTTATTATTACCGGGGCATTTAACAGGGACTGGGAGGATATGGCTGTTGGTCCCGGGCCTGTTGACGGGAAAAAATATCTATACATAGGTGAGATAGGTGACAATCTTGCACGATATCAGATTATGTCTGTATACCGGGTTGCAGAGCCTGATATCAGCAGGCTGGATTCGGTTACCTATACTATTGTTGATGGTGCCGAACGGATAGATTACGTATATCCTGACGGTCAGTCGCGTGACGCAGAAACACTGATGATCGATCCTTTAACAAGGGATCTGTACATTGTGACAAAAAGGGATGCAAGGTCAATTATTTACGTGGCCAGGTATCCGCAGGATACAGGGAAAATTACAACTCTCGGGAAGATAGGTTATTTCCCCTTTAACCGAGCACTGGCTGGGGATATTTCGGCCGACGGGACCGAAATAGCGGTAAAGACTGATGACAGGATCTATTACTGGCAGAGGAAGCAGAATGAACCGGTTTTTGAGGCACTCAGGCGTCAGCCCCTGCTTCTTCCCTATACAGTAGAGCCTCAGGGCGAGGCATTTGGATGGATGCCTGATGGCAGCGGTTACTATACCCTTAGCGAAAAGGTGGATGATATTGAACCTGTTCTCTACTTCTACAGGAGAAGATAAGAGCCTGAAGGGAATATATAATCCATCATTTTTTCAGAACCGGTTTATGATACCCATATGCACCCTTGATGAGCGCAATGAAACAGGGTTGCCAAACTCCCTTCCAAGGGCGTAGCTTATCGAGAACTGGCCGGCGCGGGTATCAAATGTGAGGCCCCCGCCAAAACCGAATGGCATATCATAAACCTTCCCGTCCGGCAACCTTCTTTCATATGCCATACCGTCGAAGAAGAGGAACATGTTTCCGGCAGCATCGAAAAGGTACCGGTATTCAACCCTCTGGATACTGTATGCCGAAGCCGCAAGGCTTCTCTCATCAAATCCGCGTATGCTGTGAAGTCCGCCCAGCAGAAAAAGTTCATTTGCAAAAAAGTAATTAGCACTCTTTTTTTGCCCTATATTCATTTTTATCCCCGACAGGTTAGCCAGCATAAAGGTACCGGCAGGTGATACAGGGATAAACCACCGCAGCCGGGCAACAGCCTCGACAAAACTGCTTTTTATCCTTTCATTTTCATATCCCCGGGGAGGGTTTACTCTCTTGTTGCCGGCGCCAATGGAGGCATTTACAGCCCACCCCCTGTATGGGTTTATCCGGTTGTCGATCTGCTGATGAGTGTATGAGAGCCCGAAAACCTGTCCGCTGACTCCTGCTGCCGGCGCATTGAGGGCGGACACCTGTCCCCCGGCATCAATGAGCGATGTAGAGGTGTTTTTTGCGAAAACCCTCACCACACCCCGGCCGGGAATGGTAAACGGAACTCCCGCCTCTGTCTCGACCTTCATGTATGTGCTGTCCTGCCTGAACATATGCAGGTGAAGGTCGATGCCGAATGCTTTTCCAAGGAGATAGGGTTGCCCCAGCTCCAGGTCCATCTCCTGCACCCGTTTGCCCGGGCTCTGCCATTGAAGGCTTATGCTTTCCATCCTCCTGAAAACATTCAGCAGACTGAGGTTGATCTCTCCGGCGAACCTTGTTTTACCGTCACCGTCACCGGGGATGATGCCCAGTATACCGCTGAAATTGCTTGCCCGGCGGCGGTCGACATAAAGGTAGAGGTCGGCCGACTCTTTCATAAATTCCATTTCCGGTTCCCTTATCTTACTGAGAAAGGCTGTCTGCCTTATCCTCTCACCGGCCTTCCTGAAACGTTCCTCGCTGTAATGGTCTCCCGGAAGGATCCCTATGTGCCTGTAGAGGTACTTACTGTTTACTTGTGCATCTCCATATATATGTATGCTGTCAATCCTGTAATACCTGTTTTTCTCAATTACCAGCCTGCCCCGGATGGTATCTTCATTAATTTCCATATCGGCCAGCGAAACTGAGGCAAAGGGGTAACCTGTATTTTCATAATGGTTAAGGATCCTCTCCTGGAGGTTGCGGAACCGTCCAATGCTTAAAGGCACACCTTCATACCTGTTTCTTCGTATGTTCAGCGTTCTCAGAGCCTGCTCGTCCAGATGGCCCGGATAGAGCTGGACCCGTCTGTATTGCCTCCCTTTGTGCAGGTATGCCGTTGCATTTTGCGGGGTATACACCATGCTGTCGATCGAGGCTTCCAGGAAGGCCCGGTAATGAAGGCTGTCTATAAGATCGCTGAGGTACTTTTCAAGGCTCAGGCTATCCGCCAGTTCCGTCACCCTCGTGAAAAGAGGCTCATCTTCAGTCAGTTTTCGGGATAATTCCTTTTCCACTGCGTTGGTGTGATTTATTAAACCTCCTTCGGCCCGGGGACTGCAAATTATTTCAAGCCTGAGTTGTGCATTCAGAGGCGCCAGGATGGCATAAAGCAATAAAAGAGCGGAAAAGATCCTCATCTGTTTAGGATTGTGAACGGCAAAAGGTTTAGAATGAAACGGTGAATACTTTAAAAAATTATTGTTTTGCCGGGTTGCCCCTGTATGTTTTGCATTAATGATCAAATGGCTTAAATTTGTTCATTCGATATAGATTATAAATTGGAAGGGTCAATAATATGGGAAAAAACAGGATACATGAACTTAACAGGATGTGCAAGGGGAAATCTGCAGTTGAAATAACCACATTGGCCATTGAATCATTCAGTGGCAGGATTGCTTTGGCCAGCAGCCTTGGTGCGGAGGACCAGGTTATAACCCATATTTTGGCGGGAATTGACCCCTCAGTGCGGGTTTTTACCCTTGATACCGGCCGGATGTTCGCAGAAAGCTATGAGCTGCTGGAACGCACCAACCGGCAGTATGGTATCAGCATCGAGGTATTTTTCCCGGATCACGGCCAGGTGGAAAAGATGGTAAATGAGAAGGGGATAAACCTGTTTTACGACAGTATAGAAAACAGAAAGCTTTGCTGTGGCATAAGAAAGGTTGAGCCGCTCAGGAGGGCTTTCAGGGGTTGCGATGCATGGATATGCGGATTGCGCAGGGAGCAGTCCCCGACACGCCTTAATGTTGAAGCTGCTGAGTGGGACGAGGGAAACCAGCTGGTTAAGTTCAATCCTCTCGCGGCATGGACCGAAAAGCAGTTATGGGACTATATAAAGGAACATAATATTCCCTATCATGTACTTCATGACAGGGGCTTCCCCAGTATCGGGTGCCAGCCTTGCACACGTGCTGTTAAGCCCGGTGAGGATATCAGGGCAGGAAGATGGTGGTGGGAGGAACCGGAAAAGAAAGAATGCGGCCTGCATAACAGGCCGGCCACCGATTCCTGAACCATATTCATTTTACCGGGTATCCGGGACGAAGGTTATGCGCGGACAGGTTTTGGCTGTTTCCCGTGCCTGGGGGGGTACCTGGTTATCAGCCATGACCGCATGGGGCCAAAGGTAAGTCTCAGTCTATAACTCCTGAGCCGATCAGCTCATCGCCGCTGTACCAGGCTGCAAACTGTCCCGCGGCAATACCTCTCTGATAACTTTCAAAAACAATGTAGAGGCCCTGCTCACGCATGAATAGTTTTGCTTTCTGCAGGGGTTGCCTGTACCGTATCCTTACCAGGTAACCGGCCGACTCTCCCGGCCCCATTTCCATCTCTTTCCTGATCCAGTGGATATCATTGGCTCTGATATAGAGCCCCCTTCGATTCAGTCCGGGATGGGAATGCCCCTCTCCGGTGTAGACCAGGTTTTTTTCGATATCGGTCGATATGACGAACACCGGTTCCTTTTTACCCCCTATATTGAGCCCTTTTCTCTGGCCAACCGTATAGAACCAGGCTCCGTTATGAGAGCCTGTCTTAATGCCGTCATCGGGCCGGTAGATAAGTGGCCGGCACAAATTTTCAAGGTCCCTGTCGCTCTCAGGTTTATCGACCGGGCGTGGCAGATGGCGGTAAAAGCCGCGGGGTATCTCTATTATGTCCCCTTTTCGGGATTGCAGCTTCTGCTGCAGAAAAAGGGGGAGGTCCACCTTGCCCACGAAACAGATC
>SLOS01000257.1 GCA_007132365.1 Bacteroidales bacterium
AGAACATTCTGGTAGCGATAGACTGTCGGAAGGATATGATTAATGGCCAGATCGCCAAGAACCCTTGACTCTATCTGGAGCTTCTTGGTATACTTCTCCATATCTATTTCAAGCCTTGCCTCCAGTTCACGGGGAGTAAACACTTTCATTTCTGAAAAGATCTCCTTTGAAGAAGGGGAAACAACGGCGGACAAAGCTTCAAGTACATCATTTATGTTGGTGAGTCCCCGCTTTTCGGCCTCTTTCTTCCACTCATCAGAATAGTTGTTTCCGTCAAACCTGACATTTTTTGAAGCCAGTATAAACTTCTTAATTACCTGGAATATTGCTTCATCTTTCTTAACACCTTTTTCAATAAGCTTGTCCACTTCCTCCTTAAACTCCCTTAACTGCCTGGCAACAATGGTATTCAGGGCAATCATTGGTGATGCTACGTTGGTTGAGGAACCCACAGCCCTGAACTCAAATCTGTTACCGGTAAATGCAAATGGTGATGTCCGGTTGCGATCGGTATTATCGGGCATTATTTCAGGTATTTTACCAACATCCAGCTTCAGCTCGGTCTTTTCATCCGGACTCATCTTCTTGCCCGAAACCCTTGTCTCAATCTCGTCAAGTATCTTATTCATCTCCTCACCCAGGAAAACCGACATGATTGCGGGAGGGGCCTCAGCAGCACCCAGCCTGTGTTCATTACCAAGAGAAACAATGCTTGAACGGAGAAGATCCTGATATTCAAAAACACCTTTGATTACGGACACAAAAAAGGAGAGAAACAACATATTTGTCTTTGGCGTTTTACCCGGAGAGAAAAGGTTTACCCCTGTATTGGTAATCAGTGACCAGTTGCAATGCTTGCCCGAGCCGTTTACATCCTTGTATGGCTTTTCATGGAACAACACTTTGAAATGGTGCTTCTTTGCCACCCTTTTCATAATTGTCATCAGCAACTGGTTATGATCGGTTGCAAGGTTTACCTCCTCAAAGACAGGGGCACATTCGTACTGGTTCGGGGCAACCTCATTGTGACGGGTTTTTATGGGAATTCCAAGTTTATAGGCTTCAATCTCAAATTCCTTCATAAACGAGGCAACCCTCATGGGAATATATCCGAAATAATGGTCCGCAAGCTGCTGATCCTTGGCCGAAGAGTGCCCCATCAGGGTCCGGTCAGTCATTTTCAGATCCGGTCTGGCATTGAAAAGGGCATCATCAACAAGGAAATATTCCTGTTCACTACCAAGGCCTACAATGACTTTGGTTACGCTTTTATCAAAATAATTGCAAAGTTCCACAGCTGCCTTGTCAACTGCTTCAATGGATTTGAGAAGGGGAGTTTTATAATCGAGCGAATCTCCCTTGAAAGATACATATACAGAAGGGATACATAGTGTATTTCCCATAACAAAAGCCGGTGAAGAGGGGTCCCAGGCCGTATACCCGCGTGCTTCAAATGTATTTCTCATCCCGCCGCTGGGAAGACTGGAAGCATCAGGTTCCTGCTGAACAAGCTTACCACCGTCAAAATTCTCAATAACAGAAGCATCCGAAGCAGGCTCAAAGAAAGCATCGTGCTTTTCAGCGGTTGCCCCGGTAAGAGGATGGAACCAGTGAGTATAATGTGTGGCTCCCCTGTCTATTGCCCAGGCCTTCATTCCTGAGGAGATCTGATTGGAGACCTTCCGGTCAACTTTTGTACCCTTGTCAATGGCTTCCATAACGCTGTCAAATGCTTCCTGTGACAAATATTCCTGCATTTTTTTCTTGTTGAACACGTTAATTGCAAAATATTCCGATGTCTTTCCGGAAGGAGGCTGAACCTCAAGGGGATGGCGTGATATAGTTTGTTCAAGTGCCGTAAAACGCAGTGTACCCATAATTAAATAGTTTTATTGGTTATGATTTCAATAATTTCATCACAAAAGTATATTAATTTTATCATAACCCCAAATTTTTTACCATTTATTGCCATTTTTTTATTATTTTTTCTCTACACCCCCCCCCTCGACATACCAATAGCATTTTTATATAATATTATATCATCAATATCCGTGTTAAATGTAACCGGGTTTTTATAAAAAAAACATGGCTTCAGTTTAATTGATAACTGAAGCCATGTTTATTCAGAGGGGGAAATAATTATCAGACAGATCTCATTTGTTGTTTCATGACCTCCAAAGCAACAGGGGCTTGCTTTTCCATATCCTGCCAATTGCCTTCCATAGAGATCATTCCTGTATAACCTGTTTTTTTCATTGCCGCAAAATAGGATGTGAAATCCTCTCCATGTGTGCCCGGCATGGATCGACCCTCCAGTTCGGCAATATGCATATGTTCAATAAGTGAACCGTGGTTTATAATGCTGTCTGCACTTTCATTCTCATCTAGCATATGGTAAATATCTGCCAGCAGCCTGACATTGGGATGATCAACCCTCTCCACAATCCGTGCGCCGTAGGCTACGGTATTGATAAAATTGCATTCAGATTTCCGAAGCGGCTCAACAACAACGGTAATATTGTATTCAGCAGCCACCGGCCCCATCTGCTTCAGGAGAGATATGAACTGTTCCACGGCATCAAGGTGACGAAATCCTTCCGGGACTCTTCGCGAACCGCCACTGCCGTAAACTATGAACTCAATACCTGTCTGCTCAGCTCTGCGAAAAGCTGTCCTTGCATATTCAAGTATCTCATTATGTGCGGCTTGCGGACCAACAGTTTTCATGTTCGCGGGTATAAAGGTGTTGCAGGCTTTAACCGGGATAGGAGATTTGGATGCAGCTTCCAGGTTCTTCAGAAAGACCTCTTCATCCTCCAGCGGGACTAAAAACCTGCCAACCAGTTCTTCAATAAAGTCATATCCGAACTTCGCGAAAAGACCGGCATTGTGAACACTTGTACATACCCCGATGTCGGTAATATAACCATCTCTTTTAGCAGTGTCACATGAAAAAAGACCCGGGTAAATAGCCATGCCGCTACCGGCCAGCATAAGTTTTTTCAAAAAATCGCGTCTTTTTGATTGCATTTTAAAAATTTAAAATTAATATTTTGTGATGTTATTGGTTTTATCAGCGCCGCCAATTATTCTTGAAGAAGGCTACTGAAACGATGGAGCCGTATATCATTTAAAATTTTCAGCAATCCTGTTCAGTTCATCATCACTCATAAATCCATCAATTACTATCAGGTGAGTGAATGTGATGCTTTCGCCCGGGTTCAAGTTTATCTCAACATCCTCTTCGTCCTGGTGCATGCCCTTACCACCCAGATTATTGACAGCAAATAGCCCGTAGCCGCGCGCATGCGACCAGGCAGGATAATAAGGATTATCCCTATGGTCAAAGATAGCAATGGTAATGATTTCATCCTCTTTTTGAGCACTAAGTGCCACCCAGGGTGAACGCTTACCCCAGACATCACTGCCTGTTTGTCCCTCTGCATTCCGGTAAATACCATTAACACCCTCATTGTAAACCATTCGTTCATCAGGTATATTCCCCCGGTCATCAAGAAGTCTTTGCGGACTCATTGCCGGTTCTTCAAAAGCCCTGTCAACACGCAGTCCCAGCAGTCCCTCTTTATTTCCCCTGAAAGTAACATCCTGTACAGCGGTTAGTACAGACGTTCTTTCAATCGACCGCCGGCCATTCTCTCCACTGAAAGAAAATACTGTTTCTTCATTCAGCAGGACAGCATTGTTTATGTCAACCCAGTCGGAACTAACAACCAGCTCTCCTTTCCCGGGATTTTCCCTGATTACCTCCCTGAATCTTATGGAGCCATACCTGTGTTTGTTCTCAGGGCTTACCCTGAATGAATGGTTCCAGAAATCCAGACCGTTAACATCACCAAAATTTAACCACAGACCTACCTGATGAGGATGGTCAAACCTTTCAAATGGTCTGGGGTTATACGGGTATCCCCGGGTTATCTCTTTACCCGATGCTGTAAAAATAGGGTGAAGTACCGGTTTCTCCGAATCATCGGGATAGAAGAAAGAGGTGAAATGGTTGTCGCCGATAAAGACATCCACCCTGGTGTTTGCCTCATCGTGCCTGAATTCAACTTTTTCTCCTGTTCCGGTGCAGGCTGCCGCTATTGATAATACCAGAATTATCGAATATATCTGCTTCATGATAATATTATATTTAAGTAATTCAAACAGTTATCCTTGAATGATACAAATAGTAGCGTTTCAATCCTGTCATACAATTTATAACCACAAAGTTCTGTAAATATACGTAATAATTAGTTTCAACTATTTCCTTTCATATACTCACTGTAGAAAAAAGTGATGGTCTCTATCCCTTTGTAGAAATTCCACAACGGGTAATTCTCATTGGGTGAATGAATGGCATCGCTTTCCAATCCGAATCCCATTAGTATTGACTTCACGTCAAGGACCTTCTCAAACAGCGAAATTATGGGAATACTTCCCCCGCTGCGGAAAGGTATTGGTTTCTTGCCGAAGGTGGTTTCATATGCCCTGCTCGCAGCCAGGTAGGCGGGGTGGTCAACCGGTGAAACATATCCTTCTCCTCCGTGGAGAACACGTGCGGAAACCCTCACTCCCGGGGGGGCAACAGACTTGAAATGCCGGATGAAAAGCTCATCTGTCTTTTTGGAACTCTGGTTGGGAACCAGCCTGATTGAAATTTTGGCAAAAGCTTTTGAAGGGAGTATTGTCTTCGCACCCTCGCCGGTGTAACCTCCCCAAATGCCGTTGACATCGAGTGAGGGGCGGATACCTGTACGTTCCATGGTAGAGTAACCGGCCTCACCGTTTACATCATCAATATCAATCTCTTTCTTGTAATTCTCCAGGTCAAAGGGGGCCCTTGCCATCTCTTGGCGCTCGTCAGAGGTTGCTTCCAGCACATCATCATAGAAACCAGGTATCGTTATCCGGTTGTTTTCATCTGTGAGCGATGCGATCATTTTTGCCAGCACATTGACGGGATTGGCTACCGCTCCTCCGTAAAGACCCGAATGAAGGTCGCGGCCGGGACCGGCAACCTCAACCTCAAAATAACTGAGGCCGCGCAACCCGGTCGTTATTGAAGGCACATCCCGGGCTATCATGCTGGTATCTGAAACAAGTATCACATCACAATGGAGTTTGTCCTTATTCTCCATACAGAATTTACCCAGGCTGGGAGAACCGATCTCTTCCTCCCCCTCAATCATGAATTTCACATTACAGGGAAGTGATGCTGTCCTGTTCATGAATTCAAATGCCTTGACATGCATAAAAAGCTGACCCTTATCATCATCCGCACCCCTTCCCCATATCCTGCCGTCACGTATCTCGGGTTCAAAGGGCGGTGATTTCCACAGGTCAAGCGGTTCAGGAGGCTGTACATCATAATGGCCATAAACCATGACAACCGGAAGTGAAGGGTCAATAATCTTTTCAGCGTAAACCACCGGATGGCCTTCAGTGGGAATAACCTCCGCTTCTTCTGCACCGGCATCAAGCAGGGACTTTCTCAGATAATCACAGGCCCTGTGCATATCCTCCTTATGTTCAGTTTTTGAACTCACTGATGGTATGCGCATAAGACCGAATAACTCATCGATAAACCGGTCCTTATTATTTTCTATATATGTAGTGATGTTTCCCATCATTATATAATAATTATATTGTAAAAAAACAGAGCTGGAATGTAATATTAACCAATTTTTCAGAATTTGCCCAACCGGCGCAGGTAAAATGGTTTTATTATGGTTTGCCGGAAAAAGATTCAGCCGCTATCTCCAACTCCCGGTAAAAATCTTTGCCGAACCTGCGGATAACGGACTCCCTGCAAAAAACAAACACAGGGATATTGAGTTTCTGTCCGTTCCGTATGGCAGGTTTGCATATTGGCCAGCGATCATAGTTGACAGCCGTAAAACTATCATACTCCTTAACCCTTATAGGGTATAGATGACATGAAACCGGTTTCCGGAAAGAAATCTTCCCGTCCGACCAGGCCTTCTCAATGGCACAGCGTGCAATACCTCCCTCAAATACCGCATAGACACACTCCCTTTCATTCAGAAGTGGAGTAACCGCTTCATCATCATCCGGATCTCTGACATGTTTACCCTGGAGATCAATTGCATCAACCGCCTCGGGCCGCAGGTAAGGCCTGATCACAGGGTAGCTATCCTCCAGAACCGGTAACTCCTCCTCAAGCAAAGGAGCGCCTGCATCGCCCTTCACACAACATGCTCCCCTGCAACTCTCAAGATCGCAAACGAACCTCTCATTCAGCAGGGAAAGTCCGATCACCTTGTCATTTATCTGAAGCATTCCAATCATTTGACCAGCACCTTTCCTGTCATCTCATCAGATGCAGGAATAGCCATAATATGAAGAAGAGTCGGCGCCACATCAGCCAGTATACCATCATCAATTTCACTGTATTTGTCTGATACCAGAATACAGGGGACAGGGTTCAGGGAATGCGCTGTATTAACCGATCCGTCAGAATTAAGCGCATTATCGGCATTACCGTGATCAGCAATTATCATGCTTTCATATCCGTTATCCCTGGCTGCTTCCACCACTTCACCCACACAGGCATCAACTATTTCAACAGCCTTTTTTATTGCCTCATATACACCCGAATGTCCCACCATATCACAATTAGCAAAATTCAGGCAGATAAAATCCGCGCTTTTACCTTTAATCTCCTTTATAACTGCGTCCTTTACCTCCAGGGCGCTCATTTCGGGTTGCAGATCATATGTAGCCACCTTTGGTGAAGGAATCAATATCCTTTTCTCATTTTCAAATTCATCCTCACGGCCACCAGAGAAGAAGAAAGTAACATGCCCGTATTTTTCAGTCTCAGCTATCCTTAACTGTTTTTTCCCGGCCCTTGCAACCAGCTCGCCCATGGTATTGGTAAGATTATCCTTGTCGAACAGAATTTTAACTCCTTTAAAAGTGTCGTCATACCTGGTCATGGTCACATAATGCAGAGACATCGTCTTCATGTCATGTTCCGGAAAGTCTTTCTGCGTTAATACAATTGTGATCTCCCTTAACCTGTCAGTACGGAAGTTGAAACAGATAACCACATCACCGGGGCTGATTTTACCAAGAGGTTCCCCGGAATCATCCACCATAACTATTGGTTTTATAAACTCATCGGTTATATTTTCATCATACGATTTCTTTATCTCCTGTAAAAGATCGGTCGATTTATTCCCCTTCCCATTCACAAGAAGGTCATAGGCTATTTTTACCCTCTCCCAGCGCTTATCCCTGTCCATTGCATAATAACGACCGACAAGTGATGCAATCTTCCCGTTGGATTTTTCAAGGTGTTCCTGAAGATTTCTGATAAAGCCGTAACCGCTTTTGGGATCGGTATCCCTTCCGTCAGTGAAGGCATGCACAAATACATCCTTCAATCCATATTCTTTTGTGATATCACACAACTTGTAAAGATGCCTGTCTGATGAATGCACACCACCGTCACTTACCAGTCCCAGAAAATGAACAGCCTTGTTCCTCTCTTTTGCATAACCCATTGCCTCTTTCAGTACCGGATTTTCGGATATGCTGTTATCCTTTATCGCAAGATTAATTTTAACAAGGTCCTGGTATACTTTTCTGCCGGCACCAATATTAAGATGCCCCACCTCAGAGTTGCCCATTTGTCCCTCGGGCAATCCTACATGTTCTCCCGCTGCAAGCAGCCTCGAACTGGGATATTCCTGAGCCAGCCTGTCCATTACCGGCGTATTGGCATTATGTATGATGTCAGACCTGGATTTGTCACCAATTCCCCAGCCATCAAGTATGATAAGTATAGTTTTTTTATTTTCCATAATATTGATTTTGTCTTTTTAAAATATCCTGCAAAAATATTCTTTTTAGCGCAGCTAAAAAACCGGTATCCAAAAAAAATGCCGGCGGCCTTTTCACTTTTATTTGATTTTGATACTTTTGCACTACTGCCTGGTTAAAAAACAAGCAGAATAAATAACAAGCCAGGGTAAAGGAAGATTTTAATGCCCAAAGATATAAACCCCCGGATAGAACAACTTAATGATCCGGAAAAATACCGCCTTATTAAAACCCTGAGGCACGATGAAGTGGTACATTTTGTTGTTGAGCAACTGAAACGATTCAGATTGCCGATGCTCTTCTTTTATGGATTCACCTCAGCATTACTGATGCTGATAGTTGCATTCAGTATATATAATTATTATAATCCCGTTATTTCAATGTGGTCATGGTTTCTTTATTTGCTTTCAGGGATATTTTCGGGAATGATTCTCGTTATACCGTTTCATGAAGGGATGCACGGACTGGCTTACAGGATTGCCGGAGCAAAAAAGGTTAAATACGGCATGGACCTTAAACAGATGCTTTTTTACGCGAGCGCTCCCGGATTTGTAGCCGGCAGTAAGGATTTCATGCTGGTTGCCCTTTTCCCTTTCACTATTATCAATATTTTTTTTACTGCCGGAATTGTTTTTGGTGAGCCACCCCTGCAATGGGGCTCACTGGTCGCTCTGTTTGTACACAGCACTCTTTGCGTTGGCGATTTTGCCATGATAAACTATATGGTATCGTTTCAGGGCAGGAAATTGTACACTTATGATGATGAGCTTAAAAAAACGAGTTATTTTTTTATCCGGTGCTGAATACAAACTACCATATATCGCGCCAATGGAGGTTCAACGTACCGGGATCATCCATTATTTTCCCTTTCGGGGATCAGGCAGAACCCGATCAGCAACGGCAGGCGGCATAATATTTTTTTCTTATGTTTTATAGTGAGTCAGGTAAATAATTTTACTTAACTTACTATAGAATTTATTTCTGCGTTATCCCATATTTGTTTAACCTAAACTGAACAGCTATGAAAATGATTAAACCCCTGGGAATACTATTCCTTGCTTCTGCTTTTGCACTGCCGGTCACGGCGCAAATACCCCGGGCGAGAGATATCAAAAGGGTAAT
>SLOS01000156.1 GCA_007132365.1 Bacteroidales bacterium
ATATTTCAGGCCTGAAACAGTAAAGAGGTTCACCTCGGCTCCCAACAGCAATAACGGAAACAGACGGGGTATCGGTTTTGATAAACCCGAGAGGAATCCCTCGCGGAACGGACCGACTGCCCTGTCCGCGTCGCCTGAGAGCTATGGGCACAGTGGCTTTACAGGAACCATTGCATGGGTCGATCCAAGGGATGAGCTGGTATACATTTTCCTTTCCAACCGTGTCCATCCCGATCAGTTTCACAACAAACTTATGCAGATGAACTTGCGGACAAAGATCCAGCAGATAATATATGATTCAATAATTGATTGATATTCCTTCCGTAAATTTACTGTCAAAGGTTGTTGCAGCATTAACCTGCCGTAAGACGGTTATTGACCATCCGACTGTTGAATTGCTGAATTATGCTTTTCAATCTTTTTTCAAGATGTTCGCCGGGAGCTTCAATATATTCATTACCGGGTGCTGGCAGGTAGTTTATCCGGAGCAGGCTGTCTGACCTTAGATTGAACAGGGCGGTGGCTTGTTCACCGTCATGGAACAATACCCGGTCATCCTCCAGGTACTGGTAAACCTGGTTAAGGTAGTTAACCACATCTATATGTTGTGTAAGCCTTATGGCCGGACCTTTTAAATCTGGATTTCCCGGATGGTAATATACCATGGGAACGGCATAATCCCCAATCCGGTTGCGGTAGTAGGGGTGAACGGACTGATATGTATGGATGGTGGGAGGAAAGTGAAAATAAACAGGTGAAAAAAGGACGGGGGAATGTGTTAAGTTTCCTGGCAAAATCGTCAAAACCCATTGTACCATTTATTCCACCATGAAAAAATGAGGTATGATAACCGGAATTTTTAAGTTGCCGGGGAAGAGAATTAATTTTATTTGCAGAATAGGGGGAGGAGACAAACGGAGTTTCCATCAGCGCGGGTATTGAAGCCAGTATCGCAGGAAGGGCCTCCAGTGATTTTTTTGCATTGGCGAATGCATTGGGAAAATGCAGTGATTCCTGCATAAGTGAATCCAGGAAAGGCATATAACCATCATTACCGTTCAGGTATCCGGAGTATTCCTTAGAGAAGCTTTCCATTATGATAAGCACCACGTTTGGTTTTTCTCCCTCATCGCTGCTACGGGAGAAGCTGTGGACAGGATAGTAGATCGATTCTGCCTCTTCCTGCCGGTAATATTCAGGTACCCGTAAATTTACGAGGGTAAAGTCTCCACGCTGCAAAAAGGAGCAGCCCGTTTAAGGTAATGAAAAAGTATCTGAGGAACTTTTCATTGGACCTTCCCCGGGAAAAATTACCAGGCAGCAGATGGAGGATTATAAAAGGCAGGTTGAAATAGACAATAGCCGAAACGTCAAACTGAACACCGTAAAAAAAACTTTTCAGAACCTCATCCGGCCATGCCGGGGAAAAATACCTGATGTTGTAAAGGTAAAAAAAAAGCCTCCCGGCAAAGAACATTCCCAGTATCAGTGCAAGGCGTTGTCCGAGTATAATGATCTGCCGCATGAATAACTGCATCTGAGAAAAATTAAGAAACAAAGATATATCAAAGCAAAAAGAAAATAAAGTCATTTTGGCGCCACCGGCATGAATCCTGCCTGGAAATATTCCATATGTTTAACAGCAACCTTTTGCAGGGGATTTGTTGATAAAAATCATACAGTATTTATATCATTTATAGATACATTTGCTTTAAATAAAAAACAGTATTATGAAGGCAACACATATAGAACATATTGGCATTGCAGTTAAAAACCTGCAGGAGTCAATTAAATTTTATGAGGATGTACTGGGACTGGAATGCTATAATTTAGAGGAGATAGCGGACCAGAAAGTGCGTACCGCCTTTTTTATGGTGGGCCAGACCAAGATAGAACTGCTTGAATCGACGGCAGATGACGGCCCCGTCGCTAAATTTATCGCTAAAAAGGGAGAGGGCATACACCATATTGCATATGCCGTAAAAGGTATTGAAAAAGCACTTGCACATGCCCGTGAGAAGGGAGTACAGACAATTGATGCCCGGCCAAGGAAAGGTGCAGAGGGGCTCGATATCGCCTTTCTTCATCCGAAATCAACTTTCGGAGTGCTGACAGAACTTTGTGAAGATAAAAACAAATGATCCCTTTTCAGAATAGTATGAACAACCAGGATAAAATAAAAAATTTAATTGAACTGCGTGAAGAGGCTAAGCTCGGTGGGGGAAAGAAAAGGATTGAATCTCAGCATGCAAAGGGGAAAATGACGGCCAGGGAGCGCCTGGATATTTTACTCGATGAAGGAAGTTTTGAGGAGTATGATATGTTCGTAACCCACCGCTGTAATGATTTCGGACTGGAAGACCAGAAATACCCGGGGGACGGGGTTATTACCGGGCACGGTACCATTGACGGAAGGGTTGTTTACGTCTATTCACAGGATTTCACAGTGCTGGGCGGATCCCTTTCCGAAACATTTGCGAAAAAAATATGCAAGATCATGGATCAGGCGATGAAAGTCGGGGCTCCTGTGATTGGAATAAATGACAGCGGCGGGGCCCGGATACAGGAGGGTGTCATGAGCCTTGCCGGATATGCGGAGATTTTTCAGAGAAATATTATGGCCTCCGGAGTGATACCACAGATATCTGCTGTTTTCGGACCTTGTGCCGGAGGTGCGGTTTATTCTCCTGCCCTTACCGATGTTATTATCATGAGTGACAAGACGAGCTATATGTTCGTTACGGGACCGAAAGTAACCAAGGCAGTTACCGGGGAGAATATTAGTACAGAGGACCTGGGGGGAGCAACAGTTCATACATCCAAATCAGGTGTTGCCCATTTCAAGGCAGAGGATGAGGAGGAGGGACTGATGATCATTCGAAAGCTTCTTGAATTTCTTCCTCAAAATAATCTTGAAGACCCTCCGGTAACCGAGTGCAGTGATCCGGCTGATCGGGCAGATGATTTTCTTAATGAGGTCATACCGGAACAGCCCAGTCAGTCGTATGATATTAAAGACGTGATCTATTCTGTTATTGACCAAAAGGAATTTCTTGAAATGCACCGGCATTATGCCAGGAGTATTGTTGTGGGGTTTGCAAAGTTTAACGGCATGCCGGTGGGGATAGTTGCAAATCAGCCTAACTACCTTGCCGGGGTGCTTGATACGGAAGCTTCACGCAAAGCTGCCCGTTTTGTTAGATTTTGCGATGCTTTTAATGTGCCGATTGTTACCCTGGTTGATGTTCCCGGATTTATGCCCGGCAGTGCACAGGAGTACGGGGGAATTATCACTCATGGTGCAAAGCTGCTTTTTGCCTACGGGGAAGCTACAGTCCCCAAGATCACGGTAACCCTTAGAAAATCCTACGGAGGCGCCCATGATGTGATGAGCTGCAAACAGTTGCGCGGCGATATAAACTATGCCTGGCCTTCAGCTGAAATTGCCGTTATGGGGGCCAGGGGAGCTATTGAAATCATTGAAGGTAAAAAGATATCGATGATTGAGGATGAGGAGGAGAGGGCAGCTTTTTATAACGCAAAGGAGAGGGAATATACCGAAAAGTTTGCCAATCCATATGTAGCGGCAAGGCACGGGTTCATTGATGATGTTATTGAACCGAGGAATACCAGGTTCAGGGTAATACGTGCTTTGCAGACACTTATAACCAAAAAGGATATGAATCCGCCGAAAAAGCATTCAAATATACCCTTGTAAAACCAGGCAGCAGATGATCAGCATGACAGGACCCGATTTTTCTCAGATAGACGGTTTTGCGACCACCATTGCAATTGTGGGCTATCTGGTAGTGTTCATTGCACTGGTGCTTCTCTATTTTGTCTTTAATAATCTTCCCTCTTTGCTCAGGATGGATCTGCGGAAATTGATTTTTGGAAAAAATAATAAAGAGACTGTTTTAAGTAAGGAGGAGGTTAAGGTTACTGGTGAGATAAATGCTGCCATTGGCATGGCCATATTTTTATATATTAATGAGTTGCATGATGAGGAGAGTGGGGTGATCACCATAAAAAAGATATCAAAGAGATATTCGCCATGGAGCTCAAAAATTTATGGATTGAGGCAATATCCAAGACACTAAAATATGAAGAATTTTAAATTCACCATCAGCGGCAATACATATGAAGTTGATATAAAGGGCATTGAGGGGAATATCGCCAGCATTGAAGTTAATGGTACTCCATATACGGTTGAGCTGCACAGGGAGGTAAGAAAGTCCAAAACTCCAACCCTTGTAAGAGCAGAGATTCCACCCAGCAAAAGAGATAAGATTGAAAAAAAGGAAAAAGGATCATCCGATCCGGTTACTGCTCCCCTTCCGGGAACAATTATCAAAATTCTGGTTAAACAGGGTGACCTGGTAAAGAAGGGACAGACTTTGCTTGTAATGGAAGCTATGAAGATGGAAAACAAAATACGGTCTGAGAAAGACGGTGTGGTTGAATCAGTAAAGGTTACTCCAGGATCGGGTGTACTGCAGGGAGATATCCTTATTGAACTGGTTTAGAACATGATCAGATTAAACTTCCCGCATAATAAATACATTCTTGTGAGACGATTGTTTACAGTTTTTGGGATAATAGTTTTGCTTGCACTTTCAACGGCAGGCGTGGACCGGATTCAGGAGATACATGGCGGGCAGTTAAAACCAGCAGACAGCGGATATTCAGAAGAAACCCCATATAATGCATACTCATTTGGTGATGCAGGGCGGCAGGGCTCCAGGGCTTTTGAGGGACTGAGGACCTTTTTCGGTTTCAGCGGCTTTATGAATCTTACATGGGCGAATGTATTTATGATTGCAGTCGGCCTGGTGTTTATCTTTCTTGCCATAAGGTTTGAATATGAACCTCTTTTACTGATACCAATAGGTGCCGGAATTATAATAGGAAATATGCCCTTTGTTCATGATGCGGGTCTTCAGCTTGGCATTTATGAGGAGGGCAGTGTAATGAGCTATCTCTATTTCGGTGTGCTGAAAGGAGTTTACCCTCCACTTATCTTTCTGGGAATAGGTGCAATGACTGATTTTTCATCGCTGATATCAAATCCCCGGCTGATGCTTCTGGGTGCTGCTGCACAGGTGGGGATATTCCTCACTTTTCTCGGTGCCCTTTCACTTAATTTTGCGCTGCCTGAAGCAGGTGCAATTGGGATCATCGGAGGTGCTGACGGACCAACGGCTATTTTCCTCTCATCAAAGCTTGCTGACGGAATGCGGGTTCTCCCCGACGGTACCACGGTCAGAAATCTTATCGGCCCGATTGCCATAGCAGCCTATTCGTATATGGCGCTGGTTCCGGTTATTCAGCCTCCTATAATGCGCCTTTTAACAACAAAAAAGGAGAGGCTCATCCGCATGAAACCGCCCAGGGCTGTTTCCAAACTTGAAAAGATACTTTTCCCCCTGATAGGGCTGATCATTACGGCACTTATATCACCCAGTTCACTTCCTCTTCTGGGAATGTTATTCTTTGGAAATCTCCTGAAGGAGTCAACTGTTACAAGAAGGCTGGCAGAAACAGCAAGGGGCAGCATGATAGATATTGTAACAATTCTGCTGGGACTTACCGTAGGGGCCTCAACGCAGGCCAGTGTGTTTCTTACCCCGACCTCCGTTTTGATTTTCGGGCTCGGGGCGGTATCATTCATGATAGCAACCGCCGGCGGGTTGATCTTTGCAAAGATAATGAACCTGTTCCTCAGGGGGGATGACAGGATTAATCCACTTATCGGGGCTGCGGGGGTATCGGCTGTACCCGACAGTGCACGGGTGGTGCAACACGAGGGACTGCGTTATGACCCTACCAACCATTTGCTTATGCATGCCATGGCACCTAATGTCTCGGGTGTGATTGGATCGGCCGTAGCTGCAGGTATATTGCTGAGCTTTTTGCTTTGAGAACCCTTTTCACATTAATGTTAATTAAGTTTCAATATAATGAAAAAATACAGATGCAAGGTTTGCGGTTACCTTTATGATCCGGAAAATGGTGACATGAATGGGGGGATAGAACCCGGAACAGCTTTCGGGGATCTGCCCGACAATTGGAGCTGTCCGGTCTGCGGTGTCGGTGCAGGGGAGTTTAAGCCGGTGGACTGATCCCGGAAGGATCTGCCAAGATACGCTAAGATCCGCTAAGATCCGGTAAAACCGTTAGAACCGGTAAAAAACGGCAGTACCGTCAACAGGTGTATAATTTTGCCTGTCAGTCAGAACAACCCTGATTCAGTTTTCGGGTATATCTTTGAGCACCTGGACCAGCAGGTCCCAGAATTTATGCACCGAACCGATTTCCAGCCTTTCATCAGGTGAATGAGCTCCCTTTATCGTGGGCCCGAATGATATCATGTCCAGATCCGGGTATTTTTCCAGAAACAGTCCGCATTCAAGTCCGGCATGGATTGCACGGACCACCGGGTCGCGGTTAAAAAGCTTTTTGTAGGCGGACCTGGTGATCCGGAGTATCTCTGAATCATGATTTGGCTTCCATCCCGGGTATCCCCCGGTTCTTTTCACCCCTGCGTTTGCCAGCCTGAAAACGCTTTCCACCATTGCTGCTATATCGGATTTTGCTGAATCAGATGAGGAGCGCTGGCTGGTTGTGATAATAATTCTGTTGCCATCGAATTTTACAGAAGCCAGGTTAGTGGACGTCTCCACCAGGTCATTAATCTTCGGACTCCATGATATAACTCCGTGTGGACAGGCATATAGTGAATAGAGGAGGTCGAGCTGTGTATCCTCATCTATCGCCGGTGAAGTGAGGTCAGCAGACTCGAGTGAAACAGCCAGTCCCGGTTCAGTATCTGAAAATTCGGATGAAAGGATCCCGGTGAAAGACTCAAAGTATTCATTCATTGAAGGAATGTCATCACGGTGTAGTGAGAAATATGCCTCTGCCTCCCTGGGTATTGCGTTTCGCAGGTTCCCCCCGTCAAACCGGATGAGCTTCATATCAAACCTGTTATTCAGATTCCAGAGGAACCGGTTAAGTATCTTGTTGGAATTGCCCCTTCCCTTGTGGATGTCATCTCCCGAGTGCCCCCCTGCCAGACCGCCTACCTTTACCATGAACCCTGAATGTGAAGAAGGTATATCTTCAGTTTCAAATTCTATTGTTGCAATGGTATCAATACCTCCTGCGCACCCGATAAAAAGTTCCCCTTCATCTTCCGAATCAAGGTTTACCAGGATTTTTCCTTCAAAAAACCCGGGTTTCAATGCAAAGGCACCGGTAAGCCCTGACTCTTCGTCTACGGTGAAAAGACACTCGATTTCGCCATGCCTGATGTCTCCTGATGCCAGAAGTGCAAGCTGAGCAGCTATTCCTATGCCGTCATCCGCTCCCAGGGTAGTTCCCCTGGCTTTAATCCAGTCACCATCAATAAAGGGCACTACGGAGTCGGTTTCAAAGTCGTGATCAATATCCGAGTTCTTTTCACCAACCATATCGACATGGCTTTGAAGAACTACTGTCTTCTTGTTTTCGTAACCGGGTGATGCCGGTTTTGTAATCAGGAGGTTTCCGGTTTCGTCCTGTTTGCTGTCCAGGCCATGGTCAGCCGCAAACTTTTTAAGCCAGGCAATTATTTTTTCTTCTTTTTTTGAAGGGCGCGGCACCCTGCAAATTTCTTCAAAATATTTCCAGACGGTTTGTGGTTCCAGATTATTTAATGTGCTCATGATAAATGGCTGAAGTATCAGGGTGAATAAAGTCTCCGGTTCTTTGGTTGTGGGCGCAAATTAGCAGTTTTTTAATACAAACCAAAAAAGTTGCAGGGATCATTTCGGTAATGTGACAAAAAAATATATAATGCTGTTTTTTAGTTGAAATGATTTTTCTAATTTTACGTTCGGTTTTTTAGCCTGTTAGGTGAGGCTACTGAATGAACACAGGCTGCTGCCCAAAAATGTCCACAGACGCCAATGGGTAGAACAGGCCCTGCCGGATTAAGGCTTGGCTTAAGGCAGCTTTCCGTTTTAACCGGAATAAGTCATTCAGAGCTAAAACTCAACAAGGGGCATTTATGAGATCTTTACCGGATGACAGCAAGTCACCGCTGTAGATGAATAAAACAGTGCCCTTTCTTATGAGAGGGTATTTTTGTTTATCCCCCTTGAAGAATTTCCCTTCAGGCAATGATCACCTTATTCCTGGAACCGAATTTTAAAATTTTTAAACAGCCGGATCATGGAAAACATAGTAACAGACCAGAGGCAGTCAATTGTAAGGGGATTGGCCGAGGCAAATGAAATGGAGGCCCTGGCAGCTATCCTGAAAAAAATGCCGGCCGTTGAGATAGCAGATCTTTTCAGGAATCTGACATATGACCAGATATTACAGTTGCTGCCCGTTTTCCCGGATGAGGAACTTGGTTATATTGCATCCAACATGGATATGGACCTGCTGCTGGAGCTGTTCGATCTTGTTGACAGGCGCTTTTTTGCCAGGATATTCACCAATATGTCGTCCGACATAAGGGCCGACCTTTACCAGGAACTTGACAAGGATCAGCAGCTTGAGCTTCTTCCTTTCCTCGATAAGAAGACTCGGGAGGATGTTATATTTCTCAGCTCTTTCCCGGAAGAGACTGCCGGAAGTATCATGATAACCGATTTTGCCACCGTACAGGCTGAAATGACAGTTACACAGGCAATAGATAAAATCCGCCAGGATGCTCCATCCAAGAAGATGATCTACTACATATACGTGGTGGATGAGAATATGAAAATGAAAGGCTTCATCACCCTTAAGGATATCATTATGGCAAAGCCCGACACCCTTGTCAAGG
>SLOS01000312.1 GCA_007132365.1 Bacteroidales bacterium
AAAAAGCACCCAGTTTCACTACCGGATGGTTCGGAAGCGGATCAGCGAACATAGATATTGCATATTTCCGCGCAACCGGGGGCAATGAGGTGGATACCATCAAGCATATGTATAATATACCCGGTATCCTGCACGCAACCCGTGTTGACACCCTGTTCAAGTACCTGGAAAAAGCCCCGCAGGCAGAATGGGAGATTGTATGGGTTGACGGCGTTGAAAGGCTTGACCTGAAGCATGGTGATATACTCAGGGTAACGGCCGGAAACGGGGATGTGAAGGATTACTTCATAAAGATGGAGGATTACAGGCCCAGCGACAATGCAAACCTGGCCTCAATAACATGGCCGGATATACCCGATATTTACAGAGGTTTCTTCGGATGGCAGGGAGACACGATTCCTAATTTCTCACCAACGGCATATTCGTATACGGTCAGAGTTCCCGGGGATATTGCCGGGATGCCGGCCCTGGTGGCAAAACCGCAGAACGAAAATGCAACGGTGGAGGTGACCCGGGCAACCAGTTTTACCGGAACCACTGAAAACAGGACGGTAACCTTTACCGTAACCGCCGAAAGTGACACCACTGTAAGGGTATATACTGTTCTGCTGGAAAAAGAGCAGCTCCCGCAGCATATACAGCCCTACCACGCCGAGCCGATCATTTCAGAATTCATCTTCTGGGAATCATGGAACAACGGTTTCAAGGAGATAGCCAACACCGGCAACCAACCTATGGATCTGAGCAACTACCTGTTTGCCAACAGGTACTCCGAAGGACCTGCTACCATCTTTGAGTGGGAACTTGCTTTCCATAACCGCTATCAACTCTATATACCGGGTTATAAATGGACTGCCAGCGAAAGCGAATGGGAAATTGAACCATTCATCGCCGAGGCTGACCCGAACGTCAACCCCATTGTTTCCCCGGGCGATGTGTTTACCATGGGTGAAGTCAGGACATGGGGTTTTGTATATAATTACCAGAACTGGTACGGCGCAACATGGTGGGTTCCCGGTCAGCTTGATATTGATTTCGGCTACGAGACAATAGATGATGTAAGGATACCCTCGAACCCGTGGGGCGAATCATGGATCAACCCTGATGATGACGGCTGGGGCGAAAGTGTTGCAAGACAATGGAAAGAGGCTGATTTCTATATCTTCAAGATACTGAACGACTCCATCAAGCTTGGATTGAAACCGGCCAACGATCCGGCGGATTTTGAGCTGATAGAGATATTCGGTACCGGCGATATGACTGAATATTCTCCCATTGGAGAAGTTGCCGATATGACAACCAGCTTTGTCAGAAAGCCGGAATTTACACTCCCCAATCCGGTTCCCATGGGCTCTTTCGGAGACACGCCCGAGGAATCTGAATGGCGTAAATTCGACCGGCCGTACTGGGCTGCACGGGAGGTAGGATGGCCGCAGGAGATCCTTTTTATCGCCCTCGACCTTGGGCTTCACAGCTTTATTCCGCCAACCCATTACAAGTCAACGGTTAGCTCACTTACCTACGTCGTCAGTCCGGGATACTCCGAGGATGAGCAGATCAGGGGGATTACCACAGGGACCACAGTGTCTGAATTTCTTGCACGCATTATAAAAGCAGATCCCGAACAGGCCCTGTCGGTTATTTCCGATGGCGATACCCTTGCGGTTGATGATGTTTTTGCCGATGGTGACGCACTTCATGTGTTGTCAGCAGATTCAACCAATATCACAATCTACAATTTATTGGTCACTGAAGAAGGGCTGCGCACCGATGCCATACTGACTTCTGAAGTATTTGACATTGAAGTAGATGGTGAGACAGGAACCATCAGCGGGTTTGAGCTC
Organism: Bacteroidales bacterium; assembly: GCA_007132365.1. Classification (GTDB taxonomy): domain Bacteria; phylum Bacteroidota; class Bacteroidia; order Bacteroidales; family PUMT01; genus PXAP01. The sequence goes on from SLOS01000312.1 coordinate 1,845, forward strand.
GGCACACTGCTGAAGACAGTCCGCGAAGGCGTCACTGTTCCGGGCGGTGCATCATTTACAATCGTCGATGAGAATGATGCATATGTTCCGCTTCAAAAGCCAAACTTTGACACTGTCTACGTTGATGTTCTGGCGACAGACAGGATATTCTTTGAGGTAATAGCCGAAGACAACGTGACTAAGGTGCTTTATCAGTTGCTGCCTGACTCTGACCCAGGTGATGCATACGTGACATCGGAAGTTTATTTTGTAGATCAGGTATTATTTGCCATTGACCTTGTACCTTCAAATACGGCAGTACCGACATTGCTCAGCAACCTTACGCCATCAAGGGGAGCTACCATGAAGGTGTTTGACAGGCTTGGAATGGAACGGACAATTGGCACTATATACAAAGACGACAGGGTGTTTGTCACTTCACAGGACGGTGAGACAACCAACATGTACTTCCTGACATTGCTTGGAGACATTCCGGACTACCTTGCATACCTCGTCTCTGACGTATATACTGTCGATCAGGTTACCAGGATTATTCACTTAGAGGTAAGCGAACCACCAACTATTGGTGAAGTGTTATCACATGTTGAGCTTGCCCCGGGTTCGTCCATTGAATTTATGGATAAGGACGGTGCTGCAAAAACCGTAGATGATCTGGTTGATGATGAAGATATATTCAGGGTAACTGCCGCCAATGGCGTAACTGTTGTGGACTATGTCGTCAGCCTGACGATAACGTCAGTTGAAGATATATTAGGCGACAGGATCAGGCTGTATCCGAACCCAAGTACAGGTAAGGTATTTATTGAGGGCCTCGAACCGGGAACAAGAATACAGGTTTACAACATTGTCGGAGTTCCCGTAATCAGCAGGGTTGTACAGGATAGCACCGAAGTTCTGTCGCTTGAAGACAGGCCTGGTGGATTGTACTTCGTTGTAGTTACCAGCAAGAATGAAATTATTGGCCGCTACAAGCTGATTATAAGATAATTAATTTCTGAAATACGAAATGAGGCTGTCCCCTGGGGGCAGCCTCATTTTTTTTAACTCATTCAATTAACACACTGCACTTATTTTCAATTCAATACACAACATTGCTGCTGTTTTTATTTTCAGGACCACTGATTCAGGCAACAGAATACTTGCTTATTTAAGTAAAATATTATATGTTTGCTAACCCCCATGTTCTAAACATTTATTATGTACCGCAAATAGTTAATGGGAGTTTCAACCCGGTATTATTGGCTTTTTATTGGATTTGCTTCAGGAGATTTCATTTGATACAACCTTTGTTACAAGTAAATCAGAGGATCCAATGGTTATTAAAAGCAACGCTAAGCGGATAAATAAATTGGGATTGCTTACCCTTGCAATACTCATTAATACTTTCACAGTAATTTTCGCATTCCAGCCAGAATTCCGGTATCTGCAGGCAACAGATGGACTGATTGACAATAATATCAATTTCATAGCCCAGGATGAGGATGGTATAATATGGCTGGCAACCCCAACAGGCCTGATAAGCTATGATGGTTTCAACCTTAATAATTACCGGCCCGAACTGGGAAATCCCCAGAGTCTGCCGGATAAGCAAATCACCAGGCTCTTTGTTGATTCAAAAAATAACCTGTGGATAGTTGCAGGGAAATATCTGTGCCGTTATGACAAATCAACTGACTCCTTCCTCATCTCCAGTTTTGAAAACAGGATTGAAAACGGAGTCACCATTATCAACCTGGCTCAATCGGGAGAAAACCTCCTTGTGCATGCAGAGGACGGTTTCTATATTATTCCGTTTGACCAAATGAATGATCCTGAATACTCTGCTAAAAAGATCAGCGTTTTTCAGTCAGGTCAACCAGTATCCAACATTTTTAATTATGCCTTTGCCTTTTATAATGACCTGTATCTTGTATCCAATTACATAAAACCCGGCTCAGCTGTTATATACAAAGCATCATTGCAAGCAGAAGGTAATAATGCTCATCTTATTGTTCAAATCCTTGCAGAGCTGGAAGATAACACGGCAAATTACCTGGAGTATGCCAGTCCCCAAAACACGCTTTATATAGCCACCCATAAAGGAATATATTCATATTTATTAAATCAAGACAAGCTTATCAAACAACCCCTGTATTCCGGAACGGATATTCGGATCCTTGAATATACAAGCAACAACAAATTGTACCTGTCGACCCGCGGACCGGAATTGTCGTATATTAACCTGCATACAGGGAAACCCGGAAAGTATATCCAAAACCCGCTCCAGTCAGGTACATTGTTAAACAGCAATGTCAGTTGTCTCTTTGAGGATTTTTCAGGAAATCTGTGGGTAGGGCACGAAGGATCGGGAGTCAGCATTATGAACCTTTACCGGAAGGAATTCCGGACCTTCAGGCAGGATCCGTTCAGCGAATATTCGATGACTTCCGGTAATGTAACGGCTATTGGTGGCAACGATAGCGTTATTTTTACAGGTTTTCGGTACGGAGGCATGAACTATACAGACAAGGACCCGGATAATTTTGAATCTGTCAGATTCATGGAAGTAAAACTCAAACATAATAATGGACCAGTTAACTTCAGCGAGAGCGTCTGGGATATAAAAAGAACATCAGAATCAGAATTTCTGGTTGGCTCAGAGGTTGGTTTGCTTAAACTTTACAGGGAACCTGCCGGGTGGATCCTTGAACCGTTCAGCACCAGTACCCCGCTTAATCGCGCCGTCAGAAAAATAATGATAGATGACAATAACAATATCTGGTGCGGAATAGCAGATGAAGGCCTTATCCTTATCCCAAACCCCGAAATAAACAGATCCGGTAATTACTACCGGTATGAATCAGATCCGTATGATGAAACAACATTATCAGATAACACTATTACTTCCATGATTATCGACAGTAAAGGAAGGTTCTGGTTAGGAACCCTTAATGGTATTAACCTGCTGAAAGGCAAATATGCCAATATTGATTTATCCGGAAACCAAAGGCCTGATTTAACTTTTAAACGATATGTCGCTGTTACGAAAAGTGATGATTTCCTGAACAATAACGAAATAAACTGCATTCATGAAAATTTTGATGGAAATATCTGGTTTGCCACACAGGGAGGAGGTATAAATATTTACAACCCGGATTCTGATATATTCAGTCACCTAACCACAGAAGAGGGTCTCCCGGCCAATTATGTATCAGGTATACTTCCGGACAAGATGGGAAAGCTATGGATAAGTACCACAAAAGGATTAGTGATATATAACCATCATTCCGAAAATCCATCATTCAATTATTTCACTAAAAACGATGGCCTTCAGGGAGACAGGTTTAATAGAAACTCATTTTTCAAATCACAGGACGGTGAAATGTTTTTCGGAGGAGAACTTGGTTTCACCAGGTTTTTCCCTCAGCATATTAAACCAAATGAAATTGAACCAAAACTGGCATTCACTGAATTAGCCTTTGACAACAAAACAGCCGGAATCGGTGAAATGGTATTCGGACGTCAGATTCTTGAAAAACACATCAATAGAACAGAAGAAATTGTACTTCCTTTTAAGCACAGGAACTTCAGTATCGGGGTGGCTGCCATCCACTATCAAAATCCCGACGGTAACAAAATCCAATACAAGCTGCAAGGGTATGACAAGAAATGGAGAACGATCCCCGCATTTTACAGGAATATTTATTATTCCAATTTGCCGCCGGGTAAATACACACTCAAGGTAAATGCCGTTAATTCGAATAATATCAGATCCGGGGAATCCAGGCATTTGGCAATAAATGTTCTCAGCCCATGGTATCTGATGTGGTATACCATTTTAATTGTTTGTGCATTAGTGGTTTTATTAATTATCGGCCTTATGCTAATAATTCTCAACCGCCAGAAAATGCTTTATGATAAAAGAATAGATAAACTGAGCATTGAGAACGCAGAGAGTAAAATGACGCTTCTCTACAATATAGCTCATGGGATTAAAACCCCGTTAAGCCTTGTTCTAGCGCCAATTGATGACATTATTCAAAACTACAGGGACATAAACCCGGAATGGAAAAGCCAGTTATTTCTTATTCAAAGAAATGCAAGCTATCTTTCAAAATTAGTCAACCAGATTATTGATATCAGGAAGATCCCTGCAGGAAAACTAAAACTGCTTAAACAACAAACTGATATAGTCAGGTTGATTAAGGATGTTGTTTTGAATTTTAATAGTTTTGAGAGTTGCAGAGGCATAAAGATCAATGTAGACATTCCCTGTGATAAACTTCTTATCAGCATTGACCCGCAGAAAATAGAGGAAACATTGTACAATATTATTTCCAACGCCTTTAAACACACCCCGGCAAATCATAATATTAATATCGGACTTCAAATTGTCGATACAATTACTCCATTAAATGGCAGCAGTAGTAAACAATTAAAAATCACCATATTTAATGAAGGGGAGCCCATTAAAGAAAAGTATATAAATAAAATATTCGAACGATTTTATAAAATTGATGAAACCACGGAAGGTACAGGCATCGGTCTCCCCTTTTCAAAATCGCTGGTAGAATTGCACGGCGGGAAAATTGAAGTCGAACCAATTCCGGGCAAAGGAATGGCATTTCATATATTACTGCCATTCCAGGATCTAAAGGAAGAAGGTGCCGGGGTCATTGATAAAAGCCTTCCTGTTAACCCGGATGAGGAGACGTTCAAAACTGCAGAAGAGGAAGGTTATAATAATGAACCGGTTGAATCTGATGAAAAACAATTAAAATTAGTTCTTGTTGAAGATAATGATGAACTCAGGATATTTCTGAAAAAAGCGCTATCCAAAGATTATGCCTGTTATGAAGCCTCCAATGGAGATGAAGCACTGCAGCTGATTAACAAGATAATACCGGATATTGTCATTTCAGATATAATCATGCCTGAAAAAGACGGCTTTGAGCTTTGCAAAAACATAAAGGATAATACTAACACATGCCATATACCCGTTATACTGCTAAGCGCCAAAAATATGCAGCAACAGATTATTTCAGGGTACGATGTCGGAGCTGATGTATATGTGACAAAACCGTTTGACATAAATATTATAAAATCTCAAATTTCAAGATTAATAAAAAACCGGGAATTAATCAGAAAAAAATACATTGACCGTAATTTCATGGTGGAGGTTTCCGGAGCAGAATTATCGAAAGATGATGAGTTTTTCAGGAGTTTTACAGATATACTGAAAAAAAACACCACCGATCCGGATTTCAGTGTTAAAATACTGGCCGGAACCCTCAATGTAAGTCCGACTCAGTTATACAGGAAAATCAAAGCATTAACTGGATATTCACCGGTTGAATTTATTAAAATTTTAAAACTTCAGAAATCATACGAATTATTGCTTGACAGAAAAACCAGCGTAAAAGAGGTATGTTACCAGTCCGGATTCAATAACATTTCCTATTTTATTAAATGCTTCAGGAATCATTTTGGAATTACCCCTGCGCAGTTAAGAGACAAAGGAACCATTAACAATGAATCCAAAGCCAGGTACGGCAATTCCTCTTTTCAAAAAACCTGATTTCCATATACTTGTTTCAAGGGGGAGTCCCTGCGGACTCATTAAACGGATATCACAAAACATACAAATATAACAGATTTTAACCATTAGGACTGGTATACTGCTTTTATGCAGAGCATTAGCAAATCTCATTTTGTAAGGGACATATATTGCATATGTTTTTTTCCTATCATTGTACAATATAAATAAAGAGAAAAACCAATGGCAAACATTATCAGACCCGGAATATTTACCTTGCTCATTTTTATTGGCTTAACCGGTTGCAATGATGATTTCTTACCAAAGTCATCCAAATACGATCGTCCTGACTGGCTTGCCGGAAAATTGTATACACAAATAAAATCGAAGGAAGATCTCTCAACATTTGCAAAATGCATAGAACTGACTGGTTACGACAGCATTATTGATGTATCAGGCAGTTATACAGTATTTGCACCAAATGATGAGGCATTTTTGTTATGGTTTCAGGATCACCCGGATTACAACAGAGTGGAAGATATACCTGTAAAGGTGCTTAGTGAACTGGTAAGGTACCACATTGTACAAAACCCCTGGAGCAGAATTCAATTAATGTCTCTGGATGTATTTGGCTGGATCGATTCACTGGATCTGACCAATGATAAACCACGGGGCTTCAAAAGGGAAACCCTGCTGCGTAAAGAAGATATGGTTGTCGGTGTAAAAAGGACCGGTAACAGGTTCTCCATTGTTGATACCACAGAATCAAGCTGGCGAAGGAGAGTAATCAACACACGGAAGCTTGCACCCATATTCTTCAGACGGTATTTCGACATTTACAACCTGAGCACAGATGATTATCAATTCTACTTCGGCAGGCCTTTTGAAGCTGCAGAAGATCTGTATTTTGCCGGAGGAAGGGTCACCGGCGAGGAAATGTTTGCCGAAAATGGCTTTGTTTATACCATCGACAGGGTGGTTGAACCTTTAAAAAATGCTTATGAGATATTGAGCCGGGAAAATGCCGGCAACGAATACTCGGACTTTTTAAATTTCTTAAATCAGTTTCCCGATCTCACCTATAATCAGCAGGAAACCTTTCGTCAGCCCGGTGCAGCGCAAGGGTTGGAAGTTGATTCATTGTTCAATTTAACCTACCCGCAGCTCGCATTTAATATTTCCCATGAAAGAACACAGGCACCGCCAGGTTCTTTCGGTTTGCCTGGCGATGTTGCAATCAGATATCATCACGGACTGATTGCACCCACCAACGAGGCCTTCAGCCGGTTTATCAATGAATTCCTGGTCGGACCGAACCGGTGGGGAAGCATAGAGAGTGCACCCAGACACATGCGCGGCAT
>SLOS01000174.1 GCA_007132365.1 Bacteroidales bacterium
ATGATTTTATGCAGAGCAGCGAATTCAGCAAACAGGTTGATCTCCTTTTTAAACGGCACAAATACCTGACAGACAGGAAAAACAGGCCCGTTGATGATTATAACGGTATTTTTACGCGTTACGCCTACCCGGTTCTTACTTCAGGCCATACCCCGGTCTTCTGGCGATACGATCTTGACCCTGCCACCAATCCCCTGCTTATTCAGCGCATTGGTATAAACAACGTTTTCAATCCGGGTGCCATCGAGCTGGACGGTAAAGTGCTCCTTGTCGCCAGGGTGGAAGGCTATGACCGCAAATCATTTTTTGCCGTGGCAGAGAGCGATGACGGTATAAACGGCTTCAGATTCCGGAACAGACCTGTCACTATGCCGCAGACCTCCGACCCGGAGACAAACGCCTATGATATGCGTCTTGTCCGACACGAAGATGGTTGGATCTACGGACTGTTCTGTGCAGAAAGAAGGGATCCCGCTGCCCTGCCCGGAGACACCACATCGGCAGTTGCAGCATGTGGCATCTCACGCACGAGGGACCTGCGGACATGGGAAAGGCTGCCCGATCTGAAAACCATCTCACCCCAGCAGCGTAATGTGGTTCTTCACCCTGAGTTTGTTGATGGAAAATATGCCCTCTATACCAGGCCACAGGATTCATTTATTGAGGCGGGCTCGGGCGGGGGTATAGGCTGGGCTCTTACAGATTCAATGGAGAGGGCGGAAATATCCGTTGAAAAAATCATTGACGGCAGGGTTTACCATACCATAAAGGAGGCAAAGAACGGACAGGGGCCTGCGCCCCTGAAAACTCAAAAGGGATGGCTCCACCTGGCCCACGGGGTGAGGATGTGTGCCGCCGGTTTGCGATACGTGCTGTATATGTTCATGACCGATTTGAAAGACCCTTCAAGGGTAATTCATCGTCCGGGAGGCTATTTTCTTGCACCGGAGGGAGAAGAAAGGACAGGGGATGTGTCAAACGTGGTCTTCTCCAACGGCTGGGTGATGAGGGCCGGCGGTGAGGTGCTGATCTATTATGCCTCATCCGATACCCTCACCCATGTGGCCGTATCTCATATCGACCGCCTTGTCGATTATGTGGTCAACACTCCGGAGGACAGGCTCACCTCGGCCGGAAGTGTCGAAATACTTAATTCCCTTATTGAAAAGAACCTTGTTTTTATGCAGGCCAAAGTCTGATATCTGCAGAATATGTTTCTGTTCCCCTCCTTCCATAAAAACATCCGGGGTGGATGTTCAACTGTTTTAACGGTACAGGGTCAAGAAATTTTATTATTTGATAGCAGGGGAATTGATTTTTTCATACTTTTACTGGTACAAACAAATTGGTTGTTAATTAATACAATAAAAATCCTTCTGATGCAATTTCAAGATCTTTTACAAACTTAATACCTAATAAACCACAAAAACTATTACTATGAAGAGAATCACTTATTTTTTCGGATTTTTGTTTCTTGCCTGTTTTATGGCAGCCGGCATTGTGTCATGCGAAGCTCCCGAGGAGGATAAATTTATCGGAATACAGCTCTGGTCGGTTCGCGGCGACATGATCGCAGATCCTGAGGGCACCCTCAGGGAACTCGGAGAGATGGGTTACAGCTTTATTGAGACTGCAAACTATCAGGACGGGAAATTCTACGGCATGGATCCTGTCAGTTTCAGAGCACTTGTTGAAGCTAAGGGCATGAAGTTCATAAGCTCACACCTGGGCCGCGAACTTCCGCCGGAAGAGGAATGGGATGAGGCCATGGAGTGGTGGGCTACTGCAATTGATGCTCATGTCAGGGGAGAAGTACCCTACATGGTCCTGCCTTACATGCCAAAGTCTGCCTTTGAGAACCTCGAGGTACTTCAGAGATGGGCCGACTATTTCAATACAATCGGTGAAATGGCAAGGGAAAAGGGAGTAAGGTTCGGGTTCCATAACCACGCAATTGAGTTTACCGAGGTAGAGGGTATTGTTGCATATGATTATCTGCTTGATAACACCGATCCTGAACTGGTCTTTTTCCAGCTAGACCTTTACTGGATAGTTGAAGGAGGCAAGGATCCGGTTGACTATTTCCGGAGGTATCCCGGCCGCTTCCTGATGTATCACGTTAAGGACAAGCAGGAGGTAGGTGCCAGCGGTACTATCGACTTCAGGGCCTCATATGAGAATGCTGAACTGGCAGGTATGAGATATCACATTGTGGAGGTTGAGGATTATAATTATGAGCCTATTGAAAGTGTAAGGGTGAGCCTTGAATACCTTATGAATGCGGATTACGTTTTGCCTGATTACAGGTAACTTTTAGGGCTGTTACTTTCTGCAGTCCTGTTCCCCCTGGTCCGAAGACAGAGAATCAGGAGCATGCTTAACTAATTAGCCGGTCACGGGGCTTTGCCTCATGGCCGGTTTTTGTTTTTCTTTTTATATTGCCGGACCGCTTATTGTTTAATTTTGCCGGTTCATCTGAAACGCAAAACAGGTGGTTATATTCATTATGACGGCGAACCGGACAGGCACAAAAATAAGTGTCAGGCCGGCGGGAAGAGGACCAGGGGTGAAAGTACCGTGATCAGGTATAATTTATGGTATTGCGGATTAGATGTTTTTATCTTTACTTTTATATTAATTCTGTATAATTTAGCCGGTCGAATAATTACAGGACCGAGGTGAACAATACAGATATTCTCATTAAAATACGTAAGATCGTTCGTTCCATTAATCTGGAATCGAAGAAGATATATAAGGATTATGGTGTAAGTATACCGCAGGTCCTATGTCTCAACTATTTGAAGAACTCACCCGATTTCCGGTCCACTCAAAAGGAGTTGTCCTGTTTCATGAACCTTAATCCCAGCACCGTTAACGGGATAGTCAACCGTCTTGAGAGTAAGGGGTATATTGCCCGACTTCCAAAAAAGGATGATAAGCGTAAAACATATATTATTCTGACCTCCAAATCCTCTTCGCTTCTCCAGAAAATACCTCCGCTTATGCATGAAAGATTAACGGAGAACCTGAAAACACTTTCACCCAAAGATGCTGAAACCATCAATGATGCGCTTGACCTTCTGATCGATTACCTTGATATTGGGAGCATCGATGCCAGTCCCGTGATTACTTTCGAAGATGAGATTACTGGGTATCAAAAGTAGTTGTTAATATTATAGCTTCTTTAATGGTGGCTGTAAATTGCTAAATTAGTTCGTATAGAAACTAAATTTACTGGATACAATGTGGTTCATCTGTCAGTAAAAAATTGCAAAATGGAATCCGTAAATACGTATTTGAGCGTATGTTCCTCAATATTAAGGAGTAATTCGTTGACGTATTTTTTGGGACCGAAAAGGCCGGGCTCAAATTGGTAACCGGTTCATTTGCATTCCTCCCTTTTTTTTTATATTTTTGTGGTGCAGAAAATGATTAATGATGATTCACCTGCCTTTTAGTTCGCAAACACTGATTCAAAAAGAAACATATCTATGCTTAAGTTTAAGATCTTCAATTCATCCAATCCAATAACGGATCAGGAAAGATCAGATATTATTGATTTTCTTCATACACATCTTGACCAGTTTCGGGATACAAAGGAAGCTATTGGCAGATGCATTGCCTATGCACTCAGTGAATCACCCGGTCCTGGCGGGTTTGTCCTGCAGGGTAAGCTCGATGGGGAAACTGCTGGAGTAGTGGTTATAAACAAGACCGGTATGGAGGGATATATTCCTGAGAATATTCTTGTCTATATTGCCGTGGATCAGAAATTCAGAGGAAAAGGCTATGGGAAGGAGCTTATGAGTAAGGCTATTGAACTATCAGAGGGTGATGTCAAGCTTCATGTGGAACATGATAACCCGGCCAGGTTCCTTTACCAGAAACTCGGGTTTACAAACAAGTATATGGAAATGAGGCTTATAAAAAATAAAAACTAGAAATCTCTTGTTCCCGAAGTATATGGGTCTGTTGCCGGATCGTGAATTGCTGGTCAATCTGAGAAAAGAATTGCATAAATTTCCCGAGTTATCGGGAAATGAGGAGATGACTTCTCTCAGGATCACAAGATTCCTTCAGGAGCTGGAGCCGGATGAGATAACCGGTAATATCGGAGGAAAGGGCCTGGCTGCAAGTTTCAGGGGCCATTCAACCGGCCCCCGGGTAATTATCCGTGCAGAGCTGGATGCTCTTCCAATCAATGAATCAAATGATTTTGATTACAGGTCGTCTGTCCCCGGAGTATCCCATAAATGCGGGCATGACGGACATATGGCTATTGCAGCGTGGGTAGCAAAAAATTTTGCCGCTGAAAGGCCGGCCAAAGGGGAATTGATCGTTCTTTACCAACCATCGGAAGAAAACGGCAGGGGTGCATATGAAGTTTTAAATGATCCCCTGTTCGAATCCATTCGCCCTGATTATATCATTGCACTGCATAACCTTCCGGGATTTGAACGGAATGAGATTATCCTGCGTGACGGGGTTTTTGCAATGGCTTCAGTCGGGATGATAATTGAGCTCAGAGGCAGAACCTCGCATGCTGCTGAACCGGAAAAAGGCGTCAGTCCCACGAAAGCTGTATCACGGATATTAAACGAATTGCCTGTTCTTGCTGAAAGGAAAGAGTTCCGCCATTTTACCCTTGCTACCATAATACACGTGAAGATAGGAGAGGTAGCTTTTGGTACAAACCCGGGAGAGGCTGTAGTAATGGCAACCCTGAGGGCTTATGACAACGGGGAAATGGAGAAGCTGGCCGGAATGGCCGAAACCTTGATAAGGGAAATTGCTGTAAAAGAAAGACTGGGGATATCTGTGCGATGGACCGAGAAGTTTCCCGCAACGGTAAATGATGAATTTCTTAACGGGATGATTGACCGTCTCGGGAAGGAGGCAGGCCTGAAGGTTAATCGTATAGAAAATGCCTTCCGGTGGTCTGAGGATTTTGGGTGGTTTACAAAGCAATACCGGGGATCGCTTTTTGGGATCGGGGCAGGGAAAGGGCATCCCCAGCTGCACAGTCCGGATTACGATTTTCCGGATGATATAATGGAGGCAGGGGCAGGAATACTGACCTCAGCATGCAGGGAGTTGTTGAAAATATAGATTATGGCAGATACATCGGTTATTGAGTTGAGCGAAAAAGCGGTAAAAAACAATATCCTGTTCCTGAAGAGGCAGTTCGGAGAGAATGTTTTAATCTCCTCTGTTGTCAAGTCCAATGCCTACGGGCACGGGATGGCCACTTTTGTACCGATAGCTGAAAAGGCCGGGATTGAGCATTTTTCAGTTTTCAGCGGAAGTGAAGCCAGGGCACTTATGGAAATTAAAAGCCCTGAATCAACAATAATGGTAATGGGATGGATGGATGATAAGGATATAGTCTGGGCAGTTGAAAATGAGGTTGAATTTTTTGTATTTGACTCATTCAGGCTCGATAAAGTGGTTTCACTTGACGGGTCAACAGGTAAGGCGGCCCTTGTTCATCTTGAAATGGAAACCGGGATGAACAGGACCGGAATGAAATCCAGGGAACTGAAAAAAGCTGCCGGGATAATTATCAATAACCCCGGATCTTTTAAGCTGAAGGGGCTTTGCACTCATCTTGCGGGAGCCGAAAGTATTGCGAATCATGTACGGATTCAAAAGCAACTTTCAAGGTTTGGCAGGCTTTGCAGGTGGTTTGAGGAACGGGGACTGGTTCCGGAGTACAGGCACGTGGCCAGTTCGGCTGCAGCCATTACCTATCCGGCAGCCAGGTTTAACATGGTGCGCATGGGTATACTGCAATATGGCTACTGGCCGAGTGCTGAGACATTCATACAATTTATCAGTAAAAAGAGGGACAGGGATGACCCCCTCAGCAGGGTTATCAGCTGGAAAAGCCGGGTCATGACCCTGAAAAAAGTGAAACGCGGTGAATTTGTAAATTATGGCACTATATATCTGGCACAGGAGGACAAAAAGATTGCCGTGATCCCGGTCGGGTATTCGCATGGTTACAACAGGTCACTTAGTAATCAGGGGAGGGTGCTGATAAACGGACAGCGGGTCGGAGTTATCGGTCTGGTTAATATGAACATGCTTATTGCTGATGTAACACAATTACCGGATGTAAAAACCGGGGATGAGGTTGTGCTGATTGGAAGCCAGGGAAACCTTACCATTTCAGTTGCATCATTCAGTGAGTTCAGTAATCAGCTGAATTATGAATTATTAACACGGCTTCCTGAGGGCACTCCCAGGCAGGTGATTAACTAATATATCAATAAAATGGCTTTTATACAGCTAGATAAGGATAAGTTAAAACATAATTTCGATTTTCTGAATGATCTGTTTGAACATAATAATATAGAGTGGGCAATCGTTACAAAGTTGTTATGTGGAAACAGAACGTACCTGAAAGAGGTGATTGATTTGGGTTTAAGGCAGGTTGGTGATTCGAGGATAAGTAACCTGAGGGTTATTAAAAGTATTGATCCCGGCATAGAAACGATATATATCAAACCGCCGGCTAAAAGAGCTTTGCCGTCGGTTGTGAAATATGCCGATATCAGTCTGAATACGGAACTCTATACAATCAATCTGCTGAATGAGGAGGCAAAGAAACAGGATAAAATCCACAAGATCATTATTATGATCGAAATGGGTGATTTGCGTGAGGGTGTATTGGGTAACAGGCTTGTTGATTTTTACGGCAGGATTTTTAATCTACCAAACATAGAGGTAATAGGAATAGGCACTAACCTGAACTGCCTGTACGGTATTATGCCCAGTCAGGATAAACTGATACAGCTGGGCCTTTACAAACAGTTGATTGAGATTAAGTTTAACAGAAAGATTCCCTACGTTTCAGGAGGGTCTTCAGTTACCATACCTCTGCTTGTCAAAAAAATATTGCCTGCTTCAGTAGATCATTTCCGCGTGGGTGAAAGTTTGTTTTTTGGTAAGGATCTCTTCACCGAAAAACTGATAAAAGGTATGAAAAACGGTATCTTCAGATTATATGCCGAGATTATTGAGCTGACGGAAAAACCGATCGTTCCGACGGGTGAGATAGGTTTAAATGTCGCGGGTGAGAAACCTCAGTTTGATGAAAGAGATCTGGGCAAAAAGAGTTACCGGGCCATTTTGGATTTTGGCCTGCTTGATATAAACATTGACGATCTTGAGCTGACTGACAAAAAGATAACCATCTCAGGTGCCAGTTCTGACATGATTGTCGTTGATCTCGGAACCAAAAAACCCGGATACAGGGTAGGTGATCTGATTGAGTTCAAACTCAATTATATGGGCACCCTTAATATTATGAATTCAAACTACATTGATAAAAAAGTTGTATAAAAAATAGTGATATGCATGAACAAAGCAAGGATAATATTGTTGAAAAACTGAGCCCTGACAGGTCAAAGGAAATATTGAATGACAAGGTGAAAATGGCAATTCTCAAAATGCTTAAAAACAAAGGGCCATGTTCATTCGGTGATATAATTCGTGAGCTGGGTGTTTCACAGCCGGCAGGTACCGGTCATATTCTTGAACTTAAGTTGCTGGGACTGATTGAGAAATCGGCTGATCCACCCAATTTTAACCTTAATTCTGACCGGTATGCGCTTTTGATGAAATATCGTGATTCATAACCTTTTCTGTAATTATTAATAATCTTCAATTTAATATATATATATGAGGCAGTTAAAAATAACAAAATCGATCACTAACCGTGATTCAAATTCTATTGAGAAGTATCTTCAGGAGATAGGCAAAGAGGAACTGATCTCGCCTGAAATGGAGGTGGAACTGGCACAGAGGATAAGAAAAGGAGATCAGATAGCACTTGAAAAGATGGTTAAGGCCAACCTGCGGTTTGTGGTATCCGTGGCAAAGCAGTACCAGTTTCAGGGACTCAGTCTTCCGGATCTCATAAATGAGGGGAATCTTGGACTGATTAAGGCAGCAACAAAGTTTGATGAGACCAAGGGTTTTAAATTTATTTCATATGCCGTATGGTGGATCCGTCAATCAATTCTGCAGGCGATCTCCGAGCAGGCAAGGGTAGTCAGGCTGCCACTTAACCAGGTCGGCTCCCTTGGGAAAATACACAAGATAAGTTCCCGTTTTGAGCAGGAAAATGAGCGTGACCCTTCCACCGAAGAACTTGCAGAGAAGCTTGAAATGTCAAAGGAAAAAGTTGCAGGGACACTTAAGCTTAATGGACGCCCTATGTCCTTTGATGCCCCGTTTGTTGACGGGGAGGACAACAGTCTGCTCGATGTGATGGAAAATAAAGATTCTCCGATAGCAGATTCAAAACTAATGGTGGACTCCCTTCGCAAGGAGATAGCACGTACTCTCAGTATACTGTCTGAAAAGGAGCGGAATGTGCTTGAATGCTATTTCGGTCTTGGCAGGCAGGAGATGTCGCTGGAGGCAATCGGTGAGGAGCTGGGGCTTACCAAGGAACGCACAAGACAGATAAAAGAGAAGGCCCTGAAAAGGCTTCGCCATAAATCCAAGAATAAATTACTCAGGATGTATCTCGGGTGATGGATTTGTTTTCTTAATCCCGGTCAGGGAGTGCTCATTTCTTCAGGTTGATAATTACGGGATCTTCAGGCCGATAATTAC
>SLOS01000290.1 GCA_007132365.1 Bacteroidales bacterium
GAAGCGAGGATTGAAGACAGGGAAAAAGCCTATAACTGGCTGTTTCATTCTGACTTTTCCGATTTCCTTATGAACCTTGAGGGATATACCAAAGATACAATCCCCGCCTATGAAGAGTTTTGCAACGAATACTGGGATTTCTTTTTTGATGGTACACAGCCTGAAAACGGAAGATGCTACAAAATAATCTCCAGTGGACAGAAAGAGGAGATCGGGTTCATTTATTATACCGCATTTCATGTAAAAGAAGGAATAGCAGAGTTGGACATCTGGCTCAAATCGCTTGATTATGCGGGCAAAGGCATAGGTACCGAGGCAATAAACCTTTTGGTCGACAAGCTGCATAAAGAACTGGGGTTTCATACCTTTTTTATGCGTCCCTCCAGGCAGAACACCAGGGCCTTAAACGCATACACCAGGGCAGGGTTCAGGGAGATTAAACTTATACCCGAGCATTACTATAAACCGGAATTTATTGAGGAATACAGGAAAGGTGGTTACGGAGAGGGCAAAGATGTATTTCTCGTTAAAAAAATGAATTAAAAATCTTTCTTTTCCATGATTATCAGTGATTCAAGATACAACCGTTATCATCTTGTCAGAGAGATGTATCAAACGGCAGATTACATAAGAGGATTCAGCAATACCGATGCAAAACATATGCTTTCAACCCTCCCGGCAGGATTGCCCCTTATGCTTACGGGAGAAGGAAGCAGCCGGATTTACCCTGCCAAAAATGCCGTTCATCGCAGATTAATACAGAATAAGGGGCCCCTTATCTTTACAGAAAGCTCAACCGATCTTGCAGGAATGAAACTGGACGGTTTTGTAATCATTGGCGCATCCAATTCCGGAAAGACCAAGGAGCTGATCAATCTTTTCCGGAATCTGAAAAACTCGGGTCACCGTTATCTTTATGGATTAAGCTGCAACATAAACTCATTGCTGGAGAAATATTCAGAAAAAGTTTATATTATTGATGTCGGTATTGAAAAAGCTGTTGCCGCAAGTAAATCCGTTGTTGGACAGGCACTGTTTTATGATGCTATAATTTCTGAGTTGTCCGGTGAAAAACCAATTGATATTAATCTGCTTGCCGGTGCTTTTGAGCAGGCTCTGAATAATCCCGTTGACCGGGCTGTAACCGATATCATGTGCAAGGCTGAAACAATCTATTTCGCAGGTAACAACAATGGGGTTGCAGAAGAGCTTACACTGAAAACAAATGAAATAATAAGGAAAAAGTCATCATACCTGCCGGGCACCTATTTGCTCCATGGCATTGAAGAGGTAATTACACCGAATGACGTTATAATCATGGTTGATGCATACCCGGATGAATTTGATATGATAAAATCAGTTTATTCCGACAGTATAGGTACACCGGTAGTGGCATTCTCAGCCGAAACCACTCCATTCCATACCATAGATTTTCAGCCGGCAGGGGAACAGCTGGAACCATATATAAAACTGGCATCCGGCTGGAACCTTCTTGTAGAAGCGGGTATAGAACTTGGAATAGACCTTGACAAGCCGGAAAGAGCAAGGAAAATCGGTAATGAGGCTGACGGCTGATACCCCGGTCTGGTGTATCAGTCAGTTGCATTATAATACAGTGCAGCAGCACCAAGAATGGCAATCTCCTGCGTATCTGTGATAAGTATCTCTAGGTTTTGAACTGACCGGGGATAAGGGAAATCCTTCATTTCGGTATACATTGAATCCCTGTATAATTCAAATGATTCAGCAACACCGCCTCCAATGATTATTGCAGCCGGATCAACAGCAAGCATTATTGTTTTAATTGCCTTGCCAAGATGGGTGCCGAACTCACTGAATGCCTTAAGAGCTACCTGATCCTTTTGCCTGGCCCTCAGAGCCATATCATCTCCGTTTTCACCATAAACATGCTGAAAAAACTGACCGCTGGCATAATATTCATAGATTCTGTCAAGATAAGGTATCTCTCCGAATTCACCCGAACCACAATTCCTGTCAGGCATCAGATGACCGTTCTTTATAATTCCCGCACCCAGTCCGGTGCCACATATCAATCCCACGAAATCTTCATACTCCTTACCTTTCCCGAAAAAACGCTCACCTACCGCAAAACAGTTGGCGTCATTATTTACATATACCGGTACCTTAAACTCTTTTTCAAGAATATCTTTCAGGTAAACCTCCTCCCATGAAGGGATATTCTGGACATTATATACGATTCCTTTATCAGAATCCACCAGGCTGGGCACACCAACGCCTATACCGGCGACTTCTTCATCAGAGACTTCATGTATCAGTTTGACAAGAACATCTGTTACTTCTGATGCATTATCTGTTTTAGGTACAAAATCGGATGCTGTGCTTTCAATAATATTGTCCTTTACCCTTCCCGTACGTATCCTGGTTCCCCCCATATCAACGCCTATCACTGTCTGCCCTGTTGTTTTATCATTATGTTCCATGAGAATAAATTTTAAATTAATATTTGTTTAACTATATATGACCGGGAGAGATTGAGTATGCTGACCCCACTGCTGTACTGAATTCAGCATAATCAGGAATAATAAATTCTTTACCGAACAGTTTTCCCAGCCTGGTAAATATTTTTTCAGCCTGCGGCAGTTCCACAAGCTTCCCGGTAAGCACTATCTGGTCTACCTTTTCTTCTCTTGAAGCGAAAACACCCATCATACCGATACTCTGACAAACCAGGTTTATTAGTCCCAGCGCCAGATCGGACTGGCTGGCCTTGTCCGAATGCTTACCGAAATTGGAAGCAGTTGCCGACATAGGAATATTTCCCATTTCAATCTGGCTGATATCCCTTATGTTAAGATCAATGTTGCCCAGGTTGCCTTCGCCGGCAAGTTCAACTATATTCTGAAAATCGGTTGTATTAATTATATAACGTGACAATCCGATAAGGGTACCCCCTCCTACCCCCGAACCGCCCAGATGCCTTATTTCTCTTCCATCTGCAAGCACCATGGCCGTACCCGTTCCCATACTTACCACCACAGCTTTCTTCAATCCCGCCAGAAAGAGTCCGCCATGCCCTATAGCAGTGAACTCCGGCACCCTTTGCAGGGGGATGCCGAACAATTCCTTGCCGAGGAAATTTGCTCCCACACCGGTAACAGCAATTTTTGAAATATCTTTCAGTTTGAGAGAAAACTCATCAGTAAATTTTCCGAGTGCCCCAGAAGCAGAGGTAACGGGGTCATCTGCCTGTACCGATATCACACCGCATACCCTGGTTTTTCTGAATCCGGCTATTTTTGTTGTTGTTCCGCCAATATCAATGCCAAGTACCATGAAAATCTCAAAATAACCGCCAAGTTAAAAAAAAAATCTAATATTGTATTTCTAAAGCTCCGGTAAATCAGGACCAGGTATTAACCAAAAAATTAAAAAATGCAACATTTGAGAATCATAGCCGTGACATTGCTCCTGTCCTGTACTGCCGCTATTCTTTCAGCATTTGGTTCTGCAGGGGCCCGCGGCCAGGACGATAAGCTTATAACCCTCTGGAACCACCGGGTTAATCTGGATCTTACAGGTATTATTGAGGACCTGGGTTTTAACCTTATTTGGACACATGATCCGCCCTATAGCGGACAGGCATGGGAAGACACGCACATGTACAAATGTCTGCAGGTTCCGGGGATAGATTATGTTTTTGCCAAGATTGAACGGGCTGCATGGGGATGGACACATGAACAATCCATAATGCATGCACGTTGGGTGGCCATTTTATCACAGATGTATCCCGGCATAATTGGGATGTACCTGAATGATTTCTATGACGAGATAGAAGAGGGGCATCGCACGGAGGAGCAGTGGAGGGAGATCATTGCAGCCGCAAAGGATATCAATCCCGACCTGAAGTTGTGGGTTCCGCACTACCCGCATCGGGATCAGGGCAGGCATGCTTTTGACTTCGATATAGACGGAGTGATACTTAACCTCTGGGGAAACCGGCCTGAACTTATGGCAAGGGCAGAAGAGCATCTGGCTGCAGGACTTGCCCATCATCCCGAAAGGCCTGTGATAGCCGGGCTTTATCTTCGTTCGGGAATGGATGGCGGAAGATGGCTTTCTGAAGAGGAGTTTAAAAGAGTTCTCACCCACTATGTTGACATGGTCAATAAAGGAAAGCTGGCAGGATTAAGGATATTCAGTGCCGGTCAGCTCGTTGAACGCCCCGAATACAGGGAGTGGGCAAGGGAGGTACTGTCAGGATTGGAATGAAGTTAAGATTGCATCCGTGCAAATCAGGTTATGAGTATTTGTTTCGCACCATGGATAATCAGCATTCCCGTATAGTACCTGAACCCCTGTTGTTCAACTGCCTGAAGCATCACGCCGGTTATGTGGCTGAATTCATCAGGAGCTTTAGCGATACCTTCCGGCCGGCCGGCAAGATGCCGGGATCACCCGTATTTAAAGAATTTTGCGGCGACTTTGAAGCGGAAGCAGGAAAAAAGCTGCGGGAGGAGCTGCTCACAATAGGAAAATCCCAAATGGACCTGTATACAGGCAGGCTATCCCCTGGCCGGATTGCAGAAGAGATAAAAGGATACCTTAAAACAAAAGACCTGCTCAAAAAAGAGAAATACCTTAGCCGGATCAGTGAGGCATCCTCGTCATTCATCGAAACCCGGCTAAGTGACAGCTCTGTCTGGGTACTGCTGCCGGGAAAGATACCGGGCCGCCACGTTCACATACACCCCGGAAGGCATTCGCCTTTAACAATGAGGGTCAGGTCTGAAACACTGAAAACAGCAATTGCTGTTTTATGCTACTGCAACAGTTACGGCAAGGATCACTCCGATCCGGATGTAATAAATGAAGCGCGGACAAAGTTGCTGGAGCTTTCACCCGTAAAGGAGGTGAATCCGGGGCGCGGACTGGGGAGAATGATATATATCCTGACCCATATGCCCCCTTACGGGGAAATTAAATGACCCGTTTGTGTACGGCCTGCAATACCGGCAGAGCCGGCAGAGCCACACTTGCCTCTCAGGCAAAGACCCGCCGGGTCATGACCGCACCCAAGGCATGCGGGTTTTCAGGATAATTTATACAGGAATGCCCTAAATCAGCAGCAGGGGATATCCAGGCTTACCCGATCTCTTTGCTGATTGCCATGGCGGCAATGGTACCGTCAGCTATGGCAGTGGTGATCTGGCGGTATTTTTTACTGTTTATATCACCCACCGAATATACCCCATCAATGCTGGTCCGCATATCTTCATTAACCTTTATATATCCCCACTCGTCCTGATCCAGCTTATCCCTGAATATTTCAAGATTGGGCACCAGGCCTATGAATACAAATATCCCGTCGGTCACAATTACCTTGCGTTTGCCTGTTTTCAGCTCTTCAACCTCGACCTCCATCTTATCCCCCCTGCGGGTAAATGAGCGTGGCTCATGCTCAAACAGAAAGGACATTTTCTTATCGGCAAAAGCCTTCTCCTGTGCTTCCCTGTTCGCCTGCAATTTGTCAAACTGGTGAACGACGGTGATCTTTGAGGCAAACTTTGAGATAAACGCAGATTCCTCAATTGCCGAATTGCCACCTCCGATTACAACAATTTCCTTGTTCTCATAGTACTTTGCATCGCAGGTGGCACAATAAGAGATACCATTGCCCATATATTCCTGCTCCCCGGGTATATTCAGCCTACGCGGAGTGGTTCCGGTGGCAATGACTATCTTTTTTGCCTTAATGGTCTCATAATCATCAATTAAAATTTCCTTTTTGATAAGATCGACTTTTGTTACGTCAACGGCAACCTTGTAAATGGTTCCGCACCTTTTGGTCTGTTCCGACATGTTGTGGGAAAGCATATATCCCGGCTGCGGTTCAATAAAACCCGGATAATTCGAAACCATATGTGTTGTTGCAACATACCCCCCCGGAAGGGCAATATCGATAAGGGTTGTGTCAATTTTTGCCTGGCACAGGTAGAGCCCTGCCGTGAGTCCGCCGGGACCTGCACCCAGGATGGCCACATCAGTTTTTGTCAAAACTGGCTTAACACCTGACAATATACTGTCTGTATTTTCCTTCCCTGCCAGATGCCTTATTTCCCGTATTATTTCGGAACGTTTTATGCCGCCTGAAAGCCTCTGGCAAACCTCTTTTCCATCCTCATAAAACAGAAGGGTGGGCGACGACCTTACTCCCAGTTTTTCAGCAAGGTCCCTGTTGCCCTGCCTGAAAATCTTAACAAAAGTCACATCCTTTTCAAAAAGCTTTTCAAGGCTCTCCAGTTTAGGGGCCAGGGCCTCGCACGGAGGGCACTCAGTGGAATAAAAATCCACCAGAACCGGTCCCCCGCCATTTATAACATCATTAAATTCATTTGCTGCAATCTCCTTCATAAATAAATATTTTAATTAAATAATTGTATTTACTATTTACCGGCATGTTCCGGAAAATAGGCGGCGATGCCCAGTTCCAGCAGTTCCTTTACGGGCCGGCAATCGGGACTTCCGTTACATCCGTTGCGGTTCCTGGCCACAGCGGCACAACCGCCCCCGCATATCAGGCTCAGGCTGCAGTCCCGGCACTCTTTGATTGAGAGAATATCCCTCTCCTCCCACGCCTCAATTTTATCCCGGTACATTACCCTTTCGGGGAAGAACCTGCCAAGCTCCTCCCCTCTCTTACCTGCAGTGGCGGTACAGGAATATATCTTGCCGGTATAATCAAATGCCCATTCTGTTTTGGTACCCGGACAGGCATCGAACAGCGGTGCCGGTAATTCACCGGTTTCATAAAGAGCCCTTGAAACGGCAAATGCCGGCTTGTGAAAATCAAGTATATGGGGATACCTTTTTATCAGCCTGTAAAGTTCGCGGTACAAATCAATCCTGGAAAAGAGCCTTTCCCGGCCGGCCTGGCAGTCATGCAGTTCATAGTTCCGGCCAAGCTGTGTACTGAAATTTCCGCATGCTGTCCATCCCCTGTCAATTGTAAATTGAGCAAGTGCCGGGAGGTTTTCAATATTATCCCTGTCCACTACCATCCTGAGGTTAACAGGTATATTATTTTCAAGCAGCATTTCCACCCCTTCCGTTATCCTGTCAAAGGTTCCCTGCCCGTTTTTCAGGGTTCGCCGGTTGTCGTGAACCTCGCGGGTCCCGTCAAGTGTCACCTGGATTTCGCGGATCCGGGCATGCCTGAAAAGATCAATATACTCCCGGATATGATACCCGTTGGTAACTACTGCAATATCGGTATTCCTGCCGGCAGCACTTTCAATAATGTATTTAACCAGGTTCCCGTGTGGTTTTCCCGGAAGGAGCGGCTCACCTCCAAAAAGGGTTATATACCGGCGTCTTCCTGCAAATTCCGCATCAATATGCCTGAAGAACGCATCAATAATATCCTTATCCATCAGGACACCCTTAACCTGATAATCTCCCTGGTAACAATAGGAGCAGCTAAAATTACAGCTGTAGTTCGGTACAAAGAAGAGCTGAACCTCATCGGTTTCCCTCTCATCCAGAAACTTAAGGTAGGCCTTGCGGAATGAAGCTTTTTCGGCTTCAGGGTCAACCAGGTATCCCCTGGAGGCAAAATCATAATTTCCCGGATTGCCCTCCAGAAGATCACTGTAAGTTCTGCTGCTTATTACATCTGCACTACCGTACAGGGAGTTAAGGATAAAATATTCATCCGAGTCTTTTATCTCTGAGATAATATTAAACCTGGATAATTCCATTTTACCGGGTCAGTCGTGGCAGCCGGCTACGATCTTTGATTTTTTGGCACAGCACTGCGCCTGCTCTGTTTTCTTCTCCTTTTTCTTTGTGGTAAGACTCTTCATCGTAAATATTTTAAAAAGTTTGCAGCTTATGCCTTATTATCACCCGCAAAGTTATAAAATAAACATCAATATATCTAAATGGGTATCACCCTTCTTTCATTAACCACGCCAAAAGACCCCGGAATTATAAATCAAACTAAAAACTTCCGGAAAGGCGGAGGCTGAAATTCCTGTGAGGCATAATTTCACCGGGCCGGCCCATGTATTCAGTATTCAGCAGGTTCTTTACAGCAAGCGATATCTTTAGTTTTTCATTTATAGCATAACCCGCGTGCTGATCAATAAGAAAATGCCCGCTGCGGGACTCATTCCAGTAGTCATAAAATCCCGGAAGGATGGCTTCACGTGTAAGCTCGCTTAAAAACACATCGTCAATATTAAGTATCCGGGAACCGGCCCGCAGGCTCACTCCCAGATCAAATCTCCGGTATTCAGTTGTAAGATATAGCTTTATTGAATGCATGCGCCTGTATTTAAGATACACATCCCTGTTCCTGCCAGTATGCTGATCATATTCAACAGGGTACATGAATACATATCCGCCGCTGGCTGAGTTTGTGAAACGGCCGGCAGATCCGGACAGGGCAAACTCAATTTCAGTCCCATATACTCTTGATTGCTCAACATTGGTTGCCATAAAGCCGAAACTGTATGACCCTTCAGCGGGATCGGGATAAATACCGAAAAGATACTCTATCATACCGGTGTTCTCTGAATAAAAAA
>SLOS01000172.1 GCA_007132365.1 Bacteroidales bacterium
ATTACATGAACAACTCCGTTCTTTGTTTCAATGTCGGCTACGGTAACTTGTGCATCATTGATGAAAACATTTCCTCCTGAAATTGTGATGGTCAGATCCTGTCCGAACAACGTGGGAGCTTTCATGCCATTAGTCAGTGAAGCGGACATAACTTTATTTCCTACCACATGATATAATAATATATCTGTCAGGGTGCCTTCAGGATCCTCCAGAAGGGTTTCTACAGTACCCGCTGGCAATGCGGCAAAGGCATCATCGGTGGGAGCAAACACAGTGAAAGGGCCGGTCCCCTGAAGTGTCTGAACCAGACCTGCAGCAGAAACTGCCGCAGCAAGGGTTTTATGGTTATCACTTCCCGTTACAACCTCCACCACCGATTCAGGTAACGGATCTTCAGGGGTTACATCATTATCGTCCTCACATGAGGATAGCGCGAAAACAGCAAAACCTAACACTAAGAGAATTGCTTTAAAACTTAAAAATTCTTTTTTCATAATTGCAGTCTTTTTATTTTTAATCAGATTAATTATAAGAACAAACTATTAATATCACTTTTTGTTCATTTTTTTTTCTTTTTTATTAAACATTTCAATATGATCTGACATTTGTTCTAAATCATAAAAGCCTGTTTACAGAAATTTTAAGCGGTTTTCCATAGCTCAGCTAATCTTATATTATTTTTTTGTTTAACCTTTATTTATTTTACAAAAACAACATCTCTTAAATTAACCCATATTAAGTCTTATTGTAAATAAATCCGGATATTTGCATCAAATTATGCAGGCAGATAACAGTCCCCCATTATGATCAATACAGCCCCATGTTACATAACCTGAAAAGGAAGTTATATAAGAGTCCCCAATTATGGTCAACACAACCCCATTAATAATAACTGAGAAAAGGAAGGCATATAAAAGAAAAGCATGAATCAGATATTTATATTTGCCCTGTTTATATATATTCTGAATATTCCCTTCGGCTACTGGAGGGCAGGTACCCGCAGGTTTTCCCGTGACTGGTACCTTGCAATCCATATACCGGTCCCCGTCATTGTTTTTCTCAGGATCTATTACGATCTGGGCTGGGGATGGCAGAGTTATGCCATGCTGGTTACGGCATTCTTTCTTGGACAGCTTACGGGAAAAATTTTACGGTATGCTAAACCAGGGACAAGGAGGGAAAAAAAGCCGGACCCGTCTTAACAAAAACATTATCCGGCTTACTGTTAAAATGTAAGGCTTTACAGGATGTGTATCATGAATTAAGGCGTTTGTATATTAATTCGGTCTCTTCCTCAAATCCCGGTTTCTTTAAGAGAGCAAACATATTATTCTTATATGCTTCCACACCTGGCTGGTCAAAAGGGTTCACATTCATAAGATAACCACTTATTGCACAAGCCTTTTGAAAGAAGTACATCAGTTGTCCAAGATAATACTCATTAAGCTCGGGAAGCCTGATAAGAATATTGGGAACACCTCCATCCACATGGGCCAGCATTGTTCCAAGCTCCGCCATCTTATTAACATCTTCTATCCTCTTTCCCGCCAGAAAATTCAATCCATCAGCATCATCAGTCACTTCAGGAATAAAAACCTCGCGTGAAGGATTAAGGATAGATATAACAGTTTCAAAAAGATTTCTCTGCCCCTCCTGAATATATTGTCCCATCGAATGAAGATCAGCAGTGAAGTTTACACTTGCAGGGAAAATCCCCTTTTTCTCTTTACCCTCACTTTCGCCATATAGCTGCTTCCACCATTCGGCAAGGTAAATAAGCTTGGGATGGTAGCTTGCCAGTATCTCGGTTTTAGGGCTCTGCCTGTAAAGCGCATTTCTTGCAGCCGCATAAACAGCTGAAGGATTGTCCCGGAAAGGTGTCCCCGGACGTGTCATCTCCTCCATTTTTTTTGCTCCGGCAATAAGCTGACGAATATCAAAACCCGCCTGTACAATAGGGAGAAGTCCAACAGGTGTAAGAAGGGAATACCTGCCACCGACATCATCAGGAATCACAAACGACCGGTATCCTTTCTCATCAACCAGATTCCGCAAGGCTCCCCTGCCGGCACTGGTAATCGCAATTATGCGCTTTCCGGCTTCCTCCTGCCCGTACTTTTTTTCCAGGTGATCCCGTAAAATACGAAATGCAATGGAAGGTTCGGTGGTGGTTCCTGATTTGGAAATAACGGTAATTGCATATGATACGGTATCAAGGAAATCAACCAGTTCGCCGGTGTAATCTTCGCTGATGTTCTGGCCGGCAAATACAATCTTCGGGAAAGGACGGCCATCATTGAACATTCCGAAAGAATGAGACAAGGCATCGATTACTGCTTTCGCTCCGAGATACGATCCTCCGATACCTACCACTACCATTACATCAATCTTTTCATTAAGTTCGTTCGCAACATCCTCAATCTCAATGATGGATTCTTCAGTGATATTTGAAGGCAAATCAAGCCATCCAAGAAAATTTGCCCCTTTCCCGGTCCGTTGATGAAGATGCCGGATATGGTAACGGGTAAGCTCTTCATAACCGTCAATCACTTCTTTCGAAACAAAAGGAAAGACATTATCAATATTCAATTCAAGGTTTTTCATAACATTACACTCGTTTAAATTATTAAAAATAATATGCCGGCCTGTTATTCAAGCTGGTCTGTCAGCAGCCTGATTTCTATCGCAGGGGATATTCCTTCATACAATATGTTATATACTGTATCAGTAATCGGGATGTTCACATTATGTTTCCTGTTAATTTCCTTTATGCAGCTGGTTGAATAATACCCCTCTGCAATCATATTCAATTCAAGCATTACCGACCTGACCGAATACCCCTTGCCTATCATTACCCCGAAAGCACGATTGCGGCTGAATTGCGAATAGGCAGTAACCAAAAGGTCTCCAAGGTAGGCAGAACTGTTAATTGCCCTTTTACTTGGATAGGTATGATCCAGAAATCTCTTTATTTCTCTGATAGCATTGGATATCAGCACGGCCTGAAAATTATCCCCATAACCCAGACCGTGACATATTCCGGAAGCAATAGCAAAAATATTTTTGAGTACTGCGGCATATTCCGTTCCATAAATATCCTCTGATATAACGGTTCTGATAAAATGATTCTCAAGGCAGGATGCGATCCTTAGTGCCTGCTTTTCCGTTTTGGAAGCAATAGTAAGATAGGAAAGCCTTTCCAGTGCAACTTCCTCGGCATGACAGGGACCTGTGATAATGCCAATACGGTCGAAGGGTACATTGTAATACCGGTTAAAGAACTCAGCAATTGTCAGGTTATCCTCAGGAATGATCCCCTTGATTGCCGAAACCACCAGCTTGTTATCAAGTTTAAAATCAGCCTGCGCAAGCAAGCCTTTAAGAAAAGCGGAAGGTATAGCAAATATGAGTATATCGGATCGCGATATTACCTCTTCAAGATCATTGAAAAAGCTGATGCGACCGGTATCAAAATATACAGAGCTGAGATATTTCTTATTATGATGAAACTGCCTGATATAATCAATGTTGCCGGGATTACGCATATACCAGTTAATCCGCTCATTATTAAGCAAAAGAATCTTAGCTATGGCTGTTGCCCAGCTACCGCTTCCAATTACGGCAATCCTGTCTTTGTCATGCATCCGGTTCATTCTTCCAGCCATTTCTCAATATCAGCAATCGCAGGGTTTTTAAGTCCCAGCTTATTTTTCTTGTTATATCCGCATATTTCATTGTGAATTTTACCCGGGGAGGATTCTTTAAATTTGTCGACACTGACATATCCCAGCTTCTGCAAAACTGCTGTCCACTCTTCAGGTATTCCAAGATTGATAAAATCAGAAACTTCATCTCTTTTTAACCTTTTTTCCGGCCTCATCTGGGGGAAAAACAGAACATCCTGGATAGATTTAGAATTGGTAATTATCATCGCCAGCCGGTCAATACCTACACCCAGTCCTGCAGTTGGAGGCATTCCGAATTCCAACGCACGCAAAAAGTCCTCATCAATAACCATAGCTTCTTTATCCCCTCTTTCTGCCAGCAACATCTGCTGCCTGAAACGCTCACGCTGATCAATCGGATCATTAAGCTCTGAAAATGCATTGCACAGTTCCTTCCCGTTGATGATTACCTCAAACCTCTCCACAAGTCCTTCGACAGTCCGGTGTTTTTTGGCCAGCGGTGACATCTCTACCGGGTAATCTGTAATAAAAGTTGGCTGGATAAGATTTGGCTCACATAACTCCCCGAAGATTTCATCAATTATCTTACCCTTTGCCATGGTAGTGTCAATCTCAACTCCCAGTTTTTTGGCAGTTTCAATCAGCATATCCTCGTCCATTGCTGAAATATCAATCCCGGCAAAAACTGCAATTGCCTCATACATGGTATATCGCTTCCAGGGTCTTTTGAAATCTATTACAGTGTCATCTACCTGCAATTTAGTTGAACCGGTCAGATCAATTGCAACCTTCTCAATCATCTCCTCCACTAAATCCATCATCCACAAATAGTCCTTGTAAGCAACATAAAGCTCCATCTGTGTGAATTCAGGATTATGGAAACGGCTCATCCCCTCATTTCTGAAATCCTTTGAAAATTCATATACCCCCTCAAATCCACCGACAATAAGTCTCTTTAGATAAAGCTCATTGGCGATTCTCAGATAAAGCTTCATATCAAGTGTATTGTGATATGTAGTAAATGGCCGTGCGGTAGCTCCTCCGTAAATAGGCTGGAGTACCGGAGTTTCAACCTCAAGGTAACCCCTGGTATTTAAATAGTTTCGTATTGAATCCACCAGTCGTGCACGTTTAATGAATACATCCCTGATGTGGGGATTAACAATAAGGTCAAGGTATCTTTGCCTGTAGCGCTGATCGGGATCACTGAAGGCATCATATGTTTTACCATCCTTCTCCTTTACTACCGGAAGCGGATGAAGTGACTTGGCAAGCAGTCTGAGTTCCTTTACATGAATTGATATCTCACCGACCTGCGTTACAAATACAAATCCCCTGACACCAATGATATCACCAATGTCAAGTAGTTTTTTAAAAACCTTGTTGTACATTGTTTTATCCTCAGAGGGACAAAGATCATCCCTGCGTATATAAATCTGGATCCTTCCTTTCTGATCCTGCAGTTCAGCAAAAGATGCATTTCCCATGATTCGCCGGCTCATAATGCGGCCGGCAATCTGAACGTCACCGTATTGATTCGAACCGGGCTGATAATTGTCCAGTATATCCCGTGAGCTTACATTTACCTCAAATGTATCAGCAGGAAAGGGGTCAATACCAAGCCTGACCAGCTCATCAAGAGCCTCTCTTCTTATCAGCTCCTGCTCACTTAATTGTAACTGATCCATATCCGAAAATTTTTTGCAAAGATAGAAGAATATCTTTCCCCGTCCGATTTTTTCCACATGATAAATAATCAGGGATTAACTGCCTTTATCCTTAAACCCGTAAATTAACGCAGCTTAAATAGCAGATCTGATAATTTCGAAAATATAGTCTGAATTTTATAATATTTTGATGTATTTTTATAACCTGCAATCAGGCAGGGTAACTTGAAAGGGTAAGATGAACAAGGGTGAAAAAACAAAAAGACTTCCGGAATGGCTGAAGATGAAGTTGCCCATGGGTTACAAGTACTCCAGGATCAAAAACCTTAGTCAGAAATATCATCTTCATACCATCTGCTCCAGTGGAAATTGCCCCAATACGGGAGAATGCTGGAGCAATGGTACAGCAACATTTATGATTTTGGGCGATATCTGTACCCGGAACTGCAAATTTTGCGGGGTTAAAACCGGAAAACCCGCACCGCCTGACACTGGAGAACCCTACAGGCTCGCTGAGTCAATCAGGATTCTGCAACTGGATCATTGCGTAATAACTTCGGTGGACAGGGATGACCTTCCTGACGGAGGTGCGGAAATTTGGGCAAAAACAATTGAAACTATCAGAAAGCTCAACCCGACTACCGGAATTGAGGTCCTTATACCTGATTTTAACGGAGATGAAAATCTTTTAAAATTGATAACAGATACCCGGCCGGATGTTATTTCCCATAATCTTGAAACGGTAAGGCGCCTTACACCGGTTATAAGAAGCAGGGCCAGGTATGAAATAAGCCTGAAGGTAATTAATGGTATATCATCAGCAGGGATAAGATCAAAATCAGGGATAATGCTGGGCCTGGGTGAAACCAGGGAGGAGATACTTGAAACCATGGATGACCTGATTCAACAAGGATGCGAGATTATGACAATAGGACAATACCTTGCCCCTGGCATAAGCCATATGCCGGTTGTTGAATACATCGAACCGGAACAGTACAGGGAATACGGAAGGATCGGGCTTGAAAAAGGTTTCAGGTTTGTGGAAAGCAGTCCCCTGGTGCGCTCCTCGTATCAAGCGGAAAAGCATGCTGAAAAAATGCAAGACAGGAATAAAATAAAATATGTTAAAAACAGTAATATTTCAGGACCTGGGGTCCGCTGATTACAAAAAAACATGGGAATACCAGGAAGAGATATTTAATAAGATATTAGCAGAAAAATTCGCAAATACCGCCGGCAATGAAAGATCAGGGTCTTCAGCCGGATATCTCCTCTTTTGCGAACATCCCCATGTTTATACACTTGGGAAAAGCGGTGCTGAAAACAACCTGCTTATCAATGACGATTTTCTCAGGAAGATCGGAGCAGACTATTACAGGATCGACCGTGGTGGTGACATAACCTATCACGGGCCAGGCCAGATTGTGGGTTACCCCATTTTTAACCTTGAAAGATTCGGCCTGAGCATCAGACAGTATATTCAAACCCTTGAAATGGCAATTATACTTACCCTCAATGAGCATGGAATTGAAGCATCCAGGCTCAATTCAGCATCCGGGGTATGGCTCGACTCTTCAGATCCTCTGAAAGCCAGAAAGATTTGTGCCATTGGAGTAAGAGCCAGCCGCCATGTAACAATGCATGGATTTGCCTTCAATGTAAATACAGACCTTAACTACTTTACCCATATCAATCCGTGCGGATTCAGAGATAAGGGTGTAACCTCGATGGAAAAGGAGCTGGGGCATAAACAGGATATAAATGTGATAAAGGAAAAACTTAAAATTAACCTTTCAAGTGTTTTCCGGATGGAGCTTATCCAAAACCAAAAAGTCTGACCGGCATGGAAAGAGAATGGATCATTAAAGAGCAAGGCGTAAGAGAAGAGACAATGCAGCTGGCTGCAGCCCTGGGAATTGACCCTGCACTGGCCAACATTCTGGTTCAGAGAAACATTAAAACATATGAGCAGGCCAGGGTTTTTTTCCGGCCCAGGCTGTCAGACCTCCACGACCCCTTCCTTATGAAGGATATGGGACTGGCAACGGAGAGGATTCTTACAGCTCTCAGGAAAAATGAAAATATACTAATATACGGCGATTATGATGTTGACGGAACTACCTCTGTGGCATTGGTTTATTCGTTTCTTAAACTGCATTATGCGAATATTGCCTTTTACATACCCGATCGTTATTCCGAGGGTTACGGAGTAAGCAGAAAAGCAATTGATTTTGCAGCAGACAACAATGTCAGCCTGATAATTGCCCTGGATTGCGGCATTAAAGCGGTCGAGAAGGTTGCATATGCAAAATGCAAGAATATAGATTTCATAATTTGTGATCATCACATGCCCGGAGAAATCATCCCTGAGGCGGTTGCCATACTCGACCCCAAACAACCGGGATGCAGCTATCCCTTTAAAGAACTCTCAGGCTGCGGAGTAGGATTTAAGCTGATGCAGGCTCTCACTATGAAAAGCGAATACCGGATAGATGATCTGTTAAAATTTCTCGATCTTGTCGTGGTAAGCATAGCTTCAGATATTGTGCCTATTACCGGGGAAAACCGGATTCTTGCGCATTTCGGACTGAAACAGCTGAATGAGGATCCCTGTTTCGGGCTTAAGTCCATAATCAAAATAGCGGGAATTGAAAAAAAGGAGATATCAGTAGATGACATAGTCTTTAAAATCGGCCCGCGAATTAACGCAGCCGGTCGTATGAAATCAGGAAATAAGGCAGTTGAACTTCTGATCGCACATGACGATCATATTGCCCGGGAAATAGGCGATGTTATCGATGTTTTCAATAATGACCGCAAACATATCGACCGGCAGATCACCCAGGAAGCAATAAGGATGATAGCGGCGGACAGCAATTATTCAGATAGAAAATCAACCGTTTTATTCAACCCGGAATGGCACAAGGGAGTTATCGGAATAGTGGCCTCCAGGCTGATAGAAACCTATTTCCGTCCCACTGTCATACTAACTGAGTCTAACGGGTTTGCCACAGGTTCGGCCAGATCGGTTCCCGGTTTTGATATCTACCAGGTTGTTGAGGCCTGCAGTGATATTCTTGAAAATTTTGGCGGACATATGTATGCTGCCGGAATGACAATGAAGCTGGAAAATGTTCCACTTTTCAAAAAGCGTTTTGA
>SLOS01000018.1 GCA_007132365.1 Bacteroidales bacterium
AAATTTTTTCAGCCAATTTACACACACGGATGAAAAAATTTTTATGTTAAAGCGAAGCGGTTCATCCTGTCAGTCAAAATTTTGTAACTTCTTTACGAAATTTTGACTCTTGTTTTTACAGGATAAATATATGTATTTAATTATATTTCAGCCTTTCTTTTGCGCGAAAACTTTCCCGCCAGCCACCGGGGAAGCATTATTGCCCCGATAAAAAGATAGGGATAATAACTTACAAGCCGCCAGACCAGGGCCATGACAACGGCAAAACCCAGGGGTATAAAATCGCCCAGGTAACGCGAAAATACAAATTCGGCAAAGCCGCTTCCTCCGGGAGTGGGACTCACAAGCATCATTATCCACATCACCAGTTGCCTTGCAAAGATCAGGATATGGCCATCAACCACAAAAAAGGCAAGTAAAAGAAAGTTTACAACCCAATACCTGGCAGTCCACGAAAAAAAGGTAGCCGCAAAAGCCTTCAACCAGAAGGCTGCTGATTTTTTTCTGAAGACCCTGGAGGTACTGATCAGGTCGGTGCCCGTCTCATGCATCTTATATCTCCATTTCCTTATAAAGGGCAGCCTGAAGATCCACAATAGCAACCATTTCAATCCGCGCGGATTAACAAACAGGCCGTAGGCAACCAGGAGGACAAATAAAAATTTGACAGAATATCCTATAACGGCGAAGTAGAAAAATTCATT
This sequence comes from Bacteroidales bacterium, assembly GCA_007132365.1. Taxonomy (GTDB): domain Bacteria; phylum Bacteroidota; class Bacteroidia; order Bacteroidales; family PUMT01; genus PXAP01. Next base: position 705 of record SLOS01000018.1, read on the forward strand.
GGTAAATGATATGGCTTCCTGTCCCTCCTCCACTCCGATGGAAAAGAGTGCGCTGCCGGTAACAATGAAGAACAGAAGCGGGAACATCAGGATAAAATAGAGCTCATCCAGAAAAGAGGTGGCCATTACCACTGCGGTGCTCCTTCCTATGCTCAGACCCTCACGATTCACAAAAAAAATAGCGACTCCTGTGCCTCCTATGGCACTTGGCGTGATGGCGGAGGAGAACTCCCACAGCATAATGACATTGAAACATTGACGCCAGCTGAAATCTCCCTCGCTGAGGATCCTGAGTCGCACCATATAACCCAGGTCCCTTATGACCATCATCAGAAATGCTATAGAAATCCAGAATGCAGAATACCAGGTAAAAGTTATAACAGCAAACAGGTCGACATCAACTTCACGCTGAAGAAGAAATACCACAACGGCAAGACCAATGATAATCGGATAAATGATCTTCCGCACATGCTTTCTGGTAATTACCTCTTCCTTATTATTTTTATCAACCGGCATAAAACTGGACTAAGATGTGTTACGCTGCCTGTTAATTAAAAAGCGGATCATTGATCTCTCTCATCTTATTCAATAATAAGCTTTTCAACTCTGCCTCCTTCTCTGCAAAATTTGATTTGATCAGATTAATATGTTCATCAGGATCTTTTGCCAGGTAATAAAGCTCATTTTTTGTAGTATCTTCAGAGTGGTATACATATTTCCATTCCAGGGTCTGGATTGAGCGTAATGTTTTGTACTGTGCATAAAAGATATCGCTCCATTCCTCCTCCACCCCTTTTAATAAGGGCCAAAAACTGTTACCTCTTAAAATTATATCAACCGGTTTTTCTATTCCTGCCATTTCAAGCAAGGTCGGATATATATCTAAAAAGGTAATAGTCCGTTCAAAGCTTTTACCTGCTTCAACATAACCGGGCCATCTTACAATAAATGGAACACGTAAACTCAGATCATACATATTGGGACGATTGTTGGGAAATATACCATCAGGATCAGTTCCATCAATGGTTAACCATCGTCCATTTCCTTTATGCCAAAGACCATGGTGCCCCATCATATAACCATGATCTGATGTGAAAATAACAATTGTGTTTTTATCAAGATCCATATAGTCAAGAAGTCTCATTATGCGACCCACATTGCGATCCACACTGTGAACGCTGGCATAATATTCACGCATCATTCGTTTCACTCTCTTAGTGTCAAGGTTGGGGAAATCAGGTTCCGGAAGCTCAAGATCCAGATCTTTCCAATATGCCAGATCTTCATCACGCATTGGCAACCAGGAACGATCATCATATGGAGGGCTGTAGCCTTCCGGGAATTCTGTGTTTGCATGCGGTGCCCAGTAATGTAGGCTTATGAGCCATGGCTCATCTTTAAATTCCTTAATATAATTTATTGCCAGATCGGTTATGACATCGGGAGTATATTGATCCTTAAAAGTAGTATCCCTGCCTTCCACCCTGACGACGGGATCCTTCGATCTGAGTGCACCATGCAGCCATCCAGAAAATTTATCGTAACCCCGGTTTTCAGGATGGTAAACCTCCGTTGCACCAATATGCCATTTTCCCACCATTGCAGTTTTATAGCCGGCTTCCTGGAAGACCTCAGGCCATAAAACCAGGGAGGTATCCATTCCTGGTTCATTCCCGGGAATAAAATCCAATATACCGGTTTCACTGGGATATCGGCCACTAATTAATGCAGCTCTGGCTGGGCTGCAAACTGCACTGGAAGCAAAGGCATTACTAAACAACACCCCTTGATTAGCCAATATATCAAGGTTAGGAGTATTGGTGTTTGGATAGCCTTCCACACTTAAGGTCCAGGGACCTTGATCATCGGTCATGATAAAAAGTATATTAGGTTTATCCTCCGCTAATTTTTCAGATTGTTGAACACATCCCGAAAATAAGAGGCCTGAGCAAAGCCCGGCTCCCATTATACCTGCATATTTTTTGAACTTTTTTCTATATATTATTTTGTGAGACTTGGTGTTATGGGGATTCATTAATATATTGGTTTTAAAATTAAATTACTAAAGTTTCGCACTTTGATTAATATGCTGAGTAACAAAAAAAGGGATAAAAAAACAGCATGATATTTTTAATAATATGCAGAATATAAGTATATTAACAGTATCTGCCAAAACACAATACCATGCTGGCGAGTAAAGATATAAATAAGATTTCAGATTCTAAAAACGTATCCATAGATGGTTCGAACCGGAGTTTGTTTTAAGTTTGCCAGACAACCGGAAAACGATTTATATCTAATCCGGATTATTTACATGTCAAATCCCGGGTAAAAATCTTATATTAGCGTTTGTGCAGAATAGACCATTTTTTGTATAAACAATCATACATTTTATAAGCATACCCCCATGGAACTCAAACAGGCTATAGAAAGCAGGACAAGCGTAAGGGTTTACAAACAGGATCCCGTTCCACTTGCAGATCTGAAAGAGATGGCAAGGCTGGCAAGTCTGGCACCCAGCGTGGCAAGTTCTCAACCCTGGAAATTTGTAATAGTGACCAGGAAAGAACTTCTTCAGGATATGGCGCGTAAAGTTCTCATGCACCTGGAAAAAATTCCTCCCAACGAGTCACGGGCAGCCAGGAATGTGATATCACAGGTGGAATGGTTCGCCACATTTTTCCAAAATGCACCGGCCCTGATAGCGGTCGCCATGGAAGAGTATGAATCGGTGCTCGAGAAAGGGGTGGTAATGGATCATGATGAGATTAACCGTCAGCGAAATTACCCTGACATTCAGAGTGCCGGGGCATGTATACAGAACTTGCTTCTTTCGGCCGTGGACATGAATTACGGGGCATGCTGGCTGAGTGCTCCCATGATGGTAAAGGATACACTCTCAAAAATGATCGGTCTTGAGGACAAATATAAGCTTATTGCATTTGTCGCAATCGGCAAGCCTGAAAATGTTCCCGCCAAAAAGCCTCCGCGATCCCCGGAAGATATGATAAAGGTTATTGAATAGGCAGGGTGAGAAGCCGAAAATGTATTTCGGAATCCGTTAACTCATGCCCGCGGAGGTTATTTGGAAACTGTGGAGAATTATCGGGGAACTTTGAGGAGTGATCGTGGAGCTGAGAGGGGTTATCGGAGTGCTGTGAGGAGTTATCGGAGTGCTGTGAGGAGTTATCGGAGTGCTGTGAGGAGTTAATGAGGCAGTACGTGATAGAAAATGGCAAAAAAGTGGCTTATGCTTCCCCCCAGAACAAACAGGTGCCATATCACATGGTTAAACCTGTATTTTTTGCGAATGTAGAAATAGACACCCGCGCTGTAAAAAATTCCGCCGGCAAGAAGCCAGTAGAGGCCCCCGGCCGGGACCTTCCTGATTAGCGGGCCAAGGGCTATGATAATGATCCACCCCATGATAACATAAATTATTGCAGAAAGCAGACGGTACTTTTCAGTGTAAAAAAATATTTTGAATATAACCCCGGCAATTGCAAGTCCCCAGATTACCCCGAATATGGACCACCCCCAGGGGCCCCTCATCGAAACAAGCGTAAAAGGCGTATAGGTCCCTGCAATCAAAACATATATGGATGCATGATCAAACAGGTTAAGGAAATGCTTTGTTTTTTTATCCCGGAAACTGTGGTAAAGTGTGGAGGCTGTAAACATAATGATAAGGCTTGCGCCGTAGACCGAGAAGCTTACAATTTTCCAGGCATCAGCATCCCTGCTGACCGAATAAGCCAGCAACAGAACCAGTCCCAAAATACTCAGCAGAACACCTGCACCATGGGTAAGGCTGTTTAAAATTTCATGAAGTGCGATAACCCATCTGCGTCGTTCCATAAAAATAACTCTATTTCAGATTAAAGCAGAATGACATTATCAGGCATGACCCCGCAACCGGAATGACCGGACCAGGCATACCTTGAGGTGCCGAAACCCGATAGTAAATTATTATAACTGGTTTTCCAGGTTATTACAGATTATCCCTGCAACCTGATTCACATAATCTCGTGCCGAGAAACCCTTTTCTGCAGCACGTTTTTCCGGTAAAATCACCGGGTCTTCACCGTGCAAGTAATAATACTCTATCAATTCCTCACTTGTCATCCCCTTTCGCCAGTTAAAATGAAGAAACTCATTAACTATTCCCCTTGCAGCAATTTCTGCCTCTTCATATGTTTCATATTTTCCATGATCATATGCTTCTGATTCATCCATGTGGTGTAAATTATCATATACCCTCAAATGGTATTTCATACGCACATTCTTTTATGAAACGAAAGATATATGGACTCCATCAGCAAAGATTTATTTTAATTCATTGCTCTTTTAGAACCACCCACAGTATAAACATTACGGACAGTTCATCGGATGAATATATCCCGTTTCCGGGAAGAGATATTTCTTATCCCCGGTTAATAACCCGGGGTCTTATTGCTATTCAGCAATTTTTACCCCGGTTGCCTGCGGACCCTTTTCCCCTTCTACTTTCTCAAAAGTAACCTCCTGTCCTTCTTCCAGATTCTTAAACCCTTCCTGCAAAATGCCCGAATGGTGTACAAATACATCTTCTCCCTCTTCTGATACAATAAATCCAAAACCCTTCTTTGAATCAAACCATTTAACTTTACCTTTCATATTCAATAGATTAAAAATTAATAATAAACAATAAAGTAAATTATTTTTTTGCATCCTGCCAATTTTTTATGAATTCCTTTTTGAATCAGTGCTGCAGGCATTGATAATAATTAAATTCACCTCAGTCCGCGGATACCTGCAAAAACGGGAGTTTCAGAAGGCTCGCTTAATAAACATTATTCAAAAAACACCGGCCAATAAAACAAATACGAACAGGGTAAAAGTTTTTTTCATGTTTCAGGATTTTAAAGAGAGGTTAATAAAACGGAATGAGAAATTATAAGCAAAATACTATTATCTGGAAGACTAATTAGATCCTGTTTTTCAAATCCATCCTGTTATGCAATATCCTTACTATTTCTACCTGATTTGCAGCTACTTTACGGTAAAATATTATATGACTGCCAGCTCGAATGCCAAATATGTTTTTAATTATTCCTTCATAGTTTTTACCAATGACTCTGTTTTCGGCTATGTCCTGGCAATTATTAAGTAGCATTTGGTAGTATAGGTCCGCTTTTTTCTCTGACCAGGTGAAATAAGTATAGTTCCAAATCTCTGATAAATCTTCTATAGCTTTTCTGGTAAGTCTATAATTAGCCATTCAACGCTCTCTTTGCTTTTAACTCTTGCAAATGTTCTTCCGGGTTGAAATCATTGGCTATTCCACTGTCAATTCCTTCTTGAAGAGCTTGTTTCAAAGCAGTATACTTACTCTCTTCTTCTTCAAGTAATCTCAGTCCCGCTCGAATCACTTCACTGGCATTTTTAAATCTCCCGGCAGTGATCCGGCTTTTTATAAACTCGTCAAAGTAATTGCCTAATGATACTGATGTATTCTTACTCATAATTCATTCAATTTCTACAAAGATACCATTTTTTGGTACTTTCTCCAAATTTTAAATTCTCAACCCACAAAACCTGGCTGCAGATCAGCGGCGGGAGTGGTGCGGGCTTGTCCGTGAGAACGACCGTCCGCTGCATCCGCTTGTTCGAGTGCGCGAAGCGACCGGGGACAAGTTGATGATAATCCGCAGCTACTGTTATTAGTTAATTGTTTATTAGTAATTAAGTTTTGCAGTTTTTCTCCCTGTTGCACTTTCCTGCATATGTTTCCAGTTTAGCTACCTAAACTGAAAATCGGCAGGACTTCTTATACCCTTACCATCCTGGTTAATCACATATTTGTAAATCATTTTCTCCTCTCCAAAATCCTTCCGATAACAAAATAGCGACTTTACTTGTAAAGATAACCTACTAACCATAAGCCAACGTAAGAATGTTCTTTCAGGCGATAATGGTCATGGATTTTCACATGAATCATCCATGTGCCAGGCCACACAAAAAGACATGTACAAAGCATGGATGAAAATATCTTAAGGAAAAAGTATAAAAATGCGGCAATTTCCCGGTAACAAAAAAATGCCCTAAACATTAAATTTAAGGCATTTGGGTAGATTCTGTTCTGCGTGTCGTGGAGATTAGGGGAGTCGAACCCCTGACCTTTTGGCTGCCAGCCAAACGCTCTAGCCAACTGAGCTAAATCCCCGTTATTTTTTTGCCGTGCTAAATTAACATTTTTTTATGTATTGAAAAAATAAGAATTCATCAGCGGGAGCATACGAAGATAATTTTAATCAAAAAATACAATAATTGGTACTGATTTTGTGTTTTATTTTGTAGATTTGATTTGTTTATAAGCCAGTTAATATCTGTTGTAATATAAACTTTTAACCGGGAACGGATAAATTTGGAAAATAGGTTTGATAATATGTTCTAAATAACTATTTTTAAGCCCTCAAAAAATAAATAAAATGGAACTTAAAAAATCCGACAAAGCTAATCTCGAGAAAAAGAAGGGCCTGTTCCTCCAGATAGGGCTTGTTACAGTTCTTGCACTGTTGCTGATCGCCTTCGAATGGACAACCCGCGAAGTTGCCACAGGCTCGCTCGGTGAATTATCCGATGTGGTTATGGAAGAGGAGATCATCCCCATAACCCGTCCGGAAGAGATTCAGCCGCCACCTCCTCCTCCCCCGCCTCAGGTAACAGAGGTTCTGAATATTGTAGAGGATGATGTTGATATTGACGATGAACTTTTTATTGATGATGTTGAAGCCAGGGCAGACACCAGGATAGACTTCACTCAAATGGTATTTGACGATGAGCAAGAAGCTGAAGAAGCTGAAGTATTTTTCATAGTTGAAGACATGCCAGATTTCCAGGGTGGGGGCCAGGATGCTTTTCGCAGGTACATTGCAGAAAACCTTCGTTATCCACAGATCGCTGCAGAGAACGGAATTCAGGGCAGGGTTTTTGTGCAGTTCGTTGTAAATGCCGATGGCAGTGTGTCTGACGCAACCGTTGTAAGGGGCGTTGACCCGTCGCTGGACAGGGAAGCCTTAAGGGTCGTAATGTCCTCGCCGAAATGGACTCCGGGACGGCAGAGGGGACAACCCGTGCGTGTTGCATTTACATTCCCGATTAACTTTGTACTTCAGTAACCCGGGAATATAATCTGAAAACAGTTTACAAAAAACCCTGATAAAACATCAGGGTTTTTTTGGCTGCAGTGAACATCGGCGCTGCAGAACCGTAAAACTAAAATATATTTCTTTTTAATGATAGAACCCGTTTTAACAGATTTAAAAGAGGAAAAAGCCGTGCTGGTTGGTGTAATAAATCAGCATCAGTCCCAGGAAGAGGTGGACGATTACCTTAAAGAGCTGGCCTTTCTGACCGAAACTGCCGGTGCCAGACCCCTGGAAAAATTCTTTCAGAGGGTTGACACACCCAATCCGAGGACATATATTGGATCGGGAAAGCTGGCAGAAATTGAAGCCTATGTAAAGCTGCACGGTATTGACATGGCAATTTTTGATGATGAGCTTTCAGCCTCACAATTCCGGAACATCGAAAAGATGATTGGCTGCCGTGTAATTGACCGCACCAACCTGATACTTGACATATTCGCAAGACGGGCCAGGACATCACATGCCAGGACTCAGGTTGAACTTGCACAATATCAGTACCTGCTTCCGAGACTTACAGGATTGTGGACTCACCTCGAGAGGCAAAGGGGTGGTATCGGGCTGCGCGGACCGGGGG
>SLOS01000176.1 GCA_007132365.1 Bacteroidales bacterium
GTACCGGCGGCAATTGAGTCAAGCACCGTCAGCAAACCTGTTCGGGAGAAGTCAGAGCCATAGAAGGAATCATGCAGACCTTTTAAAATGACAAGTTCCAGAAGGCGCCCCTCACCCAGCAAGGGATCGGTTCCCAGTGTATTCCTCAGGTCGGTTAGACTGCGGTTATTGTTAATGTCGCTGAATATTCTTTTACCCCTCACCGTGCGCGAAAAAAACAGAAAATACCGGTTGTAAACCTGATTAAAGAGCTCCATATATGCAACATTATTATAAAGTACCGGTTCAGACCTGAAATGGCTGTCCGATATGCTCCTGGCAGTTCGCATCTGCGACATGATCTTCAGTAAAGCCATTTTGTAGTTCCGGTAAGCATTGAAGTACGGATGTACAGAATGTGCAAACCTATGGTCAAAAACACCCTGTATTGAATCAAGCAATTCCTGGTCGCGCTCAACTGTCAGCCTTATCAGTGACTCACCGAAAAGCGGCTCATACATGTTGTCAAAAGTCCTGATCAATGCATTCAGTTCATTACAGTCATGATTGAGCACTGCAAGATGAGTGGGAATTCCTTCAAAATAGGGATTCAGTTTATCGCGGACCGATTTATCGGTTTTTTCCGGTAGTATAACCTCGTATTCCCTCCCGGGTTCGATATACATATAAAGGTTATAAATTCCTGTATGGGAAAAGATATACCGGGGCCCGTCATCAATCAGGATATCAATGGAGAACTGTTCATTCTCCCCTATCATGATCCTGAACAGTTCAGCCCGGGTAAAACTTATCTGGTCGGTCCACGAATAAAAAACTATTTCTTCACCTGCATACCCGGGAGCATTGCCGCTTATAATTACCTTACCCGGGCCCTCCGTGCCACTTCCTTTTATTGCATGAACAAGCAATAAGACTATCAGGTAAAAGGCAAATCTCATCAGTAGAAAGTTCAGGGTTTATATTCACTTAACCTGACCCCAGAAGGTACAAACCTTGAAGCATCACCACCATACCTGACTATATCGCGCACTATGGTGGAGTTTATGGGAGTATGTTCAGGTCTGGTTAGCAGGAAGACTGACTCTATATCACCTGCCATTGCATTGTTTACCTGGGCTATCGCCCTCTCAAACTCAAAATCGGCAGCCGTTCGCAATCCCCGCAGAATAAAGGAAGCATTTCTCTTTTTGCAGAAATCCACTGTCAAACCACTAAACCATGTGACCTCAACTGCCGGCTCATCACTGAAAACATTTCCTATCCATTCAAGCCTTTTTTCCAGTGGGAAAAAGCCTTTTTTATTCGAATTATAACCTACAGCAATAATTATCCTGTCAAAAAAGGTCAGTGCCCTTCTGACAACTGATTCATGACCTATGGTAAACGGATCAAATGATCCCGGGAAAACAGCAATTTTTTCCATTATATCAATTTTTTATGGTAAAAAGGCAACCCGAATAATTGCTTGCAAATGCAAATTTACATGAATTTTGCAACTAATAAATATTTCTACAGAGCCATAAGATTTGCTTTTAAATCCCCTGCCTGTATATAAGAACAGCACTGCCAAAAACAACATTGACCCTGATATCAAGACCGGGGCCTTCAGGATCATAGTCGTCTGATCTGTATCTCCCGCTGCCAAAGAGCGGCGTATTCCTTGCAGGCATCTTTACTCCGGCAAAAACCGCATCAACCCTGATATTTACCGGCAAATCCACTGGAAGATAAACGGTGCACCCCGAAAAGACACTGTTGATCTTAAGATCCTTTATTTGGTCAGGATGCTTAATTTCACTCAAATCAAAGGTGGTCCTTGAAAATACAAGCTGATATTCATCAGCCGGAAAAGGAGAAACATCAATTGTTTCCGATCTGAAAAAAAACTCATTATCAGCCGTTTTAATCGGCCAGACCAGTGAACTTCCCGCCATGATCTTAATTCCCAGCAATACCAGGAATGACCCTGCAAGAATTCTCAAAACTGGAAATTCAATGTTGAAAATAACCCTGATAAGGAGGGCAACACCGGTTAGAATAAGTATTATCCCCCAGAAAGAAAGATTATCAACCTGCATCGGAAAAAGATTTACAAATATCAGCAACAACCTGGTGATTTCAGGCCGGTGCAGGATCCTTTATTTTCTCCTTTAGAAGAGCAATTTCAAGGACATCAATTATGGTCCGGACATAATGAAAATTAAGCCCCTTGAGATAGATTTCCCTTATTTTTTCCATATCTTTTCTGTTATCCTCAGATAAAACGACATGGGAAATATTTGCCCGCCTTGCAGCAAGTATCTTTTCCTTTATTCCGCCAACAGGCAATATCCTGCCACGCAGGGTAATCTCGCCCGTCATGGCAATGCCCTTTTTAACCTTCCTGCGGGTAAAGGCAGATGCCATAGATGTTACCATGGTAATACCTGCCGAAGGACCATCTTTAGGGATAGCTCCCTCGGGAACATGAATATGGACATTAGTTTTTTCAAAGATTTCAGGATCCAGATCCAGATATCCCGCCTGGGCCTTCAGGTATTCATGGGACAGTTGAGCAGACTCCTTCATCACATCTCCTACATTCCCGGTTATGGTCAGGTTGCCCTTTCCCCGGCTTAGACTTGTTTCCACAAATAATATCTCGCCTCCGGCCGGAGTTACAGCCAGTCCTGTAACGACCCCGGCAAAATCATTCCCCTGGTAAAAGTCCCTGGAATATTCCGGCGGACCGAGGATTTCTCTTACAATTGTAGTATCCAGCCTTTTTTGCATACTCTGGCCAAAGGCAACCCTCCTTGCCAGTCCACGAACCATCTTGGCAATCTTTTTGTCCAGCTCCCTGACACCCGATTCACGGGTATAGCTTTCAACAATAAGTTCCAGTACTTTCTTGGGGAAAAAAACAGAATTCTTTTCCATCCCATGGTTCACAAGCTGTTTAGGAACCAGATGCCTGCGCGCAATCTCAGTCTTTTCTTCAACTATATATCCGTTTACATTGATCACTTCCATCCTGTCACGCAATGCAGGGTGGATGGTATTGACCGTGTTGGCAGTGGCAATGAAAAGAACCCTCGACAGATCATAGTCCAGCTCCAGGTAGTTGTCATGGAAAGCGAAGTTCTGTTCAGGATCAAGTACCTCGAGCAGGGCCGATGCAGGATCACCATGAATATCCCGTCCCACCTTGTCGATCTCGTCAAGTATAAATACCGGGTTTGATGATTTCGCTTTCTTTATATTCTGCAATATACGGCCCGGCATGGCGCCAATGTAAGTTTTCCTGTGTCCCCTTATTTCCGATTCGTCATGAAGCCCGCCAAGTGACATACGGACATATTTCCTGCCCAATGCACCTGCTACAGACCGCCCCAGGGATGTTTTGCCTACACCCGGAGGACCGACAAGGCATAAGATAGGTGATTTCATATCACCCTTAAGTTTAAGGACTGCAAGATGCTCAAGTATCCTATCCTTCACCGTATCCAGTCCGAAATGGTCTCTGTCAAGAACTTTCTGGGCCCTTTGAAGGTCGAAATTGTCTTTTGTATAATTGCCCCAGGGCAGCTCAAGAAAGAGATGGACATAGTTTACCTGAACCGAATATTCAGCTGATGCCGGATTAAGGCGCTGAAGCTTTGAAAGCTCCTTCTCAAAAGCCTCGCCAACCTCTTTTGACCATTTCTTTTCTGATGCCCTGTTTCGCATTTCGGCAATCTCCTTTTCAAGCGGATTGCCACCCAGTTCATTCTGTATGGTCTTCATCTGCTGATGCAGCAGGTACTCTCTTTGTTGCTGATCCAGCTCGGACTTAACCTTGGACTGTATATCTTTCTTGAGCTCCAGCATCTGAACCTCCTTGCTCAGATGTTCAAGCAGGACCTCTGCCCGCCTGGAAACCTGGTTAATCTCCAGCAGCTTTTGTTTGGAAGAAATATCAACATCGGAATTAGAGCATATGAAGTTTATCAGGAAGGTGGAGCTTTCAATGTTCTTCACGGCAAATGAAGCCTCTGGAGGTATGTTGGTTGAGAGTTTTATTATTTTCAGCGAAAGATCCCTCAGCGATCCGATAAGAGCCTGGAACTGATTATTCCTCTTTTTCGGCATGACATCATCCAGGCTTTTCACAGTGGCAATATGGTATGGTTCATCAGAAACCAGTCCCAGCATCTCAAACCGCTTTTTACCCTGGATTATCACGGAGGTTGATCCATCAGGCATTTCCAGGATTTTCAGTATCTGGGCAACAGTTCCAACCCTGTAAAGGTCTTTAAGTGAAGGATGATCAACTTCCATTTCCTTCTGAGCGACAGCACCTATTGTTTTATTGCCTTTGTATGCGTCACGTACTAGCTTAATTGATTTCTCCCGTCCCACAGTTATCGGAATGATAACCCCCGGAAAGAGAACGGTATTGCGCAGGGGAAGCAATGGCAGGTTTGAAGGCACCTCTGTCCTGCTCAGCATATCCTCATCCTCCTCGGAAATCAGTGTGATATAGTCCGATTCCTCTTCTCCCGGATTTCCACCCAGCATATCAGCCCAGAGTAAATCTTTGTCTTTTTTGTACATTTTAACTTTATATCATTATGCGATGCAATATATAAACAAATTGGAAGAAATTTAGTTCGACCTGAAAACTTCAGGACAGTGATGCCCTGAGAACAAAAAAAACCCCGCATATGCAGGGTTCCTTATGTACTTGCAAAATATGCTATTTAACGTTTTTCCTTTCCATATGCTTCTTATACCGGTTCATAAATTTATCAACACGGCCTGCAGTGTCCACAAGCTTCATTTTGCCGGTATAAAATGGGTGCGAGGTGTTGGATATCTCCAGTTTAAACAGGGGATACTCATTGCCGTCTTCAAGCTTTATCGTTTCTTTCGTGGGTGCGGTTGAACGAGAAATAAAATAGTTATCGTTCGACATATCCTTAAAAACCACAAGTCGATAATTTTCTGGATGTATTTCTTTCTTCATATCTTAATTTTTTCTCGGAATATCTGGTTATCTGACAACTCTTATTACAAACGGAATGCAAAGATAACTGTTGTGCTGAAAAATACAAAACTTTTTATCTTTTTTACCACGGCACAGATTCAGGCTTGCTCAACTTTCCAATGAAGGCCCCAATGCCTTAGTCAGGCAAAATGAACAAATCCATTACAGATTCATTTGAATTAGCCGGAAAACTTTTATGCACAAACTCATTTTTCCGGATCACGTATGTATAATTGGCGGACAGTGAATCGATGTTCTCAACTATGTGCCTGATTGCTTCAATAATGAAATTTATTTCAGCATCAGTAGTGGTAGGGTGGAGTGACATACGCACCCACCCGGGCTTGGTGGACAGATCTCCGTGATTGATCATATCGGTAATCTCCAGGGATTTTTCATGGCTCACTTCAAGCAAAAAATGGCCATAGGTGCCTGCACATGCGCACCCTCCGCGGACCTGTATTCCGAATTTATCATTAAGAAGCTTAACAAAAAGATTATAATGGATGTCAGGGTGATAAAAAGAAAAAACGGGCAGTCTCTCTTCTACATTGCCGGCAAGGATCCTGAGGCCCCCGATGCTCTGCAGACCACTGAAGACCATACCTGTAATCTCTTTCTCTCTCTGACTTATCAGGGATGTATTCATCAGGTTCTTAAGTTCAATGGCAAGTGCTGTTTTTATGGCCTGCATAAATCCGGGTGTACCTCCGTCTTCCCTGACCTCAATATCATCAACATACTTGTATTTACCCCACGGATTGGTCCAGTCCACCGTCCCGCCACCTGAATCATCAGGGATCTCATTGCTGTAAAGGCTTGCATCAAATATCAGAACACCCGACGATCCCGGGCCCCCAAGAAATTTATGAGGGGAAAAATATATTGCATCCAGTTTTTCCATCGGATCATCAGGATGCATATTAATGTCAGTATATGGGGCAGATGCAGCAAAATCAATAAAGCAAACCCCTCCGTGCTCATGCATGATACGGGCAAGGGTATGATACGGAGTCATTATGCCGGTAACATTGGAGCAGGCTGTAAATGCCCCGATTTTGAACTTACGGTCCCTGTAATTCTCAAGCTGCCTGAGTAACGAGTCAGGATCCACAAGAAGATCTTTGTCAGGCTCAACCATTACCACATCGGCAATGGTCTCATACCATGAAGTATGATTGGAATGGTGCTCCATATGAGTTATAAAGACAACCGGTTTCTCAATATCCCGCAGGCAGTTTTTATTGAAGAGTTTTCCACATCCCTTCAGTCCCAGAATCCTCTGCAGCTTGTTTACAACCGTGGTCATTCCACTTCCGGCGGTAATAATGATATCATCAGGACCAGCGTTACAATGCTGTTTTATCTTCCGGTGGGCCAGATGATAACAGCGCGTTGTAAAATTTCCTGCGTGGCTTGTCTCGGTATGGGTATTGCCTACAAAAGGGCCCAGCACCCCTGACAATCTTTCTTCAATAGTTCTGTACAGCCTTCCACTTGCAATCCAGTCCGCATAAACCATCTTCTGAACACCGAAGGGTGACTCGAATGATGCATCTATCCCGATTATATTGTCGCGAAAACGTGTAAAATGTCTTTCAGTCCCTGTCATAGAGTACCATTTATGCCAATAGTTTAATTATCAATTACTCAGCAAAACATAACCAGCAACAAATATAATCCAGTTTTGAAATTAAAAACCTAATAAAAAGCATGTTTCAGGGAACAAAAGGTCTGTTGATGTCAGTGAAGCCTTATTATCCTGTGGTCTAAAAGAATAAATATTATTATAATAAGAAAAGAATAGAAAAAATAGACTCCCAGTGGTATATAATCCTGCGGCTTTATTTTCAGCTTGAAATAATTGTAGCCAACCAGAACCATCTTTTCTACCAGGAAAACAATGGAGGTTGCCACGGCAACACCTACTATCCCGTAATACCTGATGAGAAAAAGGCTGAGCGAAACATTGAGAATTATTTCAACCAGTGATGCGGCGAGCACTATCCTTGTCTTTTTCAAACCGATAAGTATTGTCTGCGGAAAAACAAGCCGGCTTATGATAAGCAGCAGATAAACCATGAAAACATCGGCACTCCGGGAAAAACTCTCACTGAAAAGGTTGATGTAGATCACCTTGCTGAAGAAGAGAAGCAAAATTGACAACGGAAACAGCAGATGCATAAGCCGTTTTGACTTTGTCTTAATAGTCCTGAGGGCCTTATCCACCTTATCCCTGGTCGAGAACTCGGGGAGCATGGCATTGCTCAGGCCATTAGCCAAAAGTATCACCAGTGGAAACTCCTTGGCGCCGAATCTGAACACGGCAAATCTTGCAGCATCATATGAGGATGAAATAATTACCCCATCTATGTATTGTGCGGAACCGCTAAGCAATGAGCTCAGTATCAGTGGCAGGCCCAGTGAGATATGCTCTTTCATGAACCCCGTGGAGATTCTGAACCGGGCATGCCTTCTTAAAAGCACGGCAAGCCATACCAGCCGTAAAACCGATATGACAATCAGTCCCCAAATGGCAAATTCAACCGGATAGCCAAGTAAAACGGGAAGGGTAACTATTGCAAGCTGTATTCCAAAAGTAGCGAACCCATAGATTATGAGTTCGGCCGGTTTGTTCTTCAGCAAATATATATACTCAATAAGGTGTCCGGGATTACTCAGCAGGATGTAAACAAAAACCAGGTTCATAAATGAAATCTCCCTCACTCCCTCAAACATGTAAAATGCCCTCTTAAAAAGAATACAGAATATAAAAGCCAATAAACTGAATGAAGAGAGCAGCAGGAAGGCGTTAAACAGTTCCGGCGACTTTGATTTATTGCTGTCGGCAAGCACCCTGAAGGTTTTGTTGTTATTGTACAGGGGAAGAAGAGACTGTATCAGGCCGTTTACCCAGAAGAAACTGATTGCACTTGCAATAAACAGCGATAATTCATAATAGCCGATCTCGGCAACCGAAAGCGAACTCCTGGCAAATATGACGCTGATTAAAAGAAAGGTGGTAAACCTGAGTATCTGGAATGATTGCAGGCTTCCAATATTGGATATTTTTTTAAGAAAAACCAAGCTGCCTGTATTTATATGGTCGCAAATATATAACAATAAAAAATCAGAAACACTTACGTTATCAATTTTAAGCCATATGCCAATAATCAAAATCCGGGTATCAGAATATATTTTGTTTTTTATTCATATAAAATGCATTCTTTTTACGGTAGAAATTTTTATCTTTGCGCCATCAAAATGGTGGATGTAGTTCAGTAGGTTAGAACGTCGGATTGTGGTTCCGAAGGTCGCCGGTTCGAGTCCGGTCTTCCACCCCACTTAACGAAAACAGCAAGGGGCAATTA
>SLOS01000002.1 GCA_007132365.1 Bacteroidales bacterium
AATGCTCAGAATACCAAGTATGAAGTTCAGCATTCCATCCTTTTTTAAATCTTTGCTTATGTAAGCACCTATGCTAAGAACGGCACCCCCAAGTAAAAGAACCATCCCGAAAAAGGTTGCCAGAACGCTTACAGAGAAACCAGGGTATGCAACTACAATTACACCAAATACGATTGCCAGAAGGCCATGAATGATTGTCTGCTTATTGTCAAAAAATGTATTTTTTCCCATATTTTAGATTTTTAAAGTTAATGATGCATTAAAATCTCAGCAAAGTTGAATTATTTCTCATTTTCAGATGCCTGCTTAAGCCTCAGTATAATAAATTTCTCCAGTTCTACCAAAATAAACACCAAAGCTCCTGCTGCTGCCGGATAGAGCCAGTAGGTAGCGGCAATTGAGCGGGTCTCGAAGAAGGTATTCACGGCAATGGTACGCGCAGATGCATCATCAAGCCCGTTGTTTCTTAATAAGGTAAAAACACCAAGCGTTAATCCCCCGATAATAACAGATACAAATGTGATGCGCCAGACAAACAGCTTACCAAGAATGGATTCACCGGCACCCCGGGGCGGACGCTCCATCACATTGCTCTCCATGGGTTCGAATGAGAGCGCCAAAGCAAGGGTTACCGCTGTTACCATGTTTACCCAAAGGATTTGGGCCGGGGTGATGGGCATAATAATGCCAAGCAGGATGGCCGACATAAGCACCAGTGCTTCGGCGCCAATGGTAGGCAGAATAAACAGAAGCGCCTTGCGAATATTGTCGTATACCGTCCGCCCCTCTTCAATGGCGTTTACTATGGTGGCAAAATTATCATCGGCCAGCACCATCTCCGATGCATCCTTGGATACTTCTGTCCCTTTAATGCCCATAGCGATGCCGATATTGGCCTTTTTCAGTGTAGGGGCATCATTTACAACATCACCGGTCATAGCGGCTAGCTTGCCGTTTTCCTGCAGGGCTGTCACAAGCCGCAGCTTATGTTCGGGACTGGTTCGGGCATAGATATCATATTCGCCCACCACTTTGAGCATCTCCTCATCGCTCATTTGCTCCAGTTCCTTACCGGTGAGTGACTTTTCCCCATCGCCAATTCCTATTTCTTTCCCAATGGCCCTTGCTGTGATGGCATGGTCGCCGGTAATCATTTTTACCTCAACGCCAGCCTCTTTACATTCTTTGATGGCTTCGATCACTTCATTGCGGGGCGGGTCAATTATACCCACAACGCCCAAAAAGATCTTTTGCTTTTCGCAGGAATCCTTATCGATTTCTGTACGTCCGCTATCGGTTTTGCTGTAAGCCAAACCCAGCATTCGCTGACCCTTAGCAGCCACTTCCTCAATTTTCTTTTCATCATGCAGTATTTTGCCCTCAGGGGCATAGCCAGTGCCTTCCACCTGGTATTCCTTATCGGCTGTAATAATGGTCTTGGCGGTCATTTCGTTTTTTGTCAGCGTGCCGGTCTTATCAGAGCAGATCACGTTAACCGCACCCAAAGTCTCAACAGAGGGCAGCCGGCGGATAATGGCATTGCGTTTGGCCATGCGCTGCACGCCTATGGCAAGGGTGATGGTCATGATGGCGGGCAAACCTTCGGGGATGGAGGCAACAATAAGGCCTATGGCCGCCAGGAACAACTCTGTGAGGGAGTAGTCGCAGAAATAGTAACCAAACGCAAAAAACGCTCCGGCACCAAGCAGGATAACCACCGAAAGCCATTTGCCAAACTTTTCAATCTGCTGCAGCAAAGGCGTGGTTATATCCTCTATCGATGAAATCATCTGGTTAATACGGCCTATCTCGGTTTCGGAGCCGGTGCTGACTAGCACTCCGGTGGCTTTGCCATACACCACCACGGTGCTCGAAAAAGCCATGGATAGCTGATCGCCAATGATGGCCGACTCATCAACCGTTTCACTGCTTTTTTCAACAGCAGTGGACTCTCCTGTGATTGGCGACTCTTCCACCCGGAAATCCTTGGACTGCACCAGCCTGATATCTGCCGGAACTTTATCGCCCGATTTGAGCAGGACGATATCACCGGGCACAAGCTCCTCTGCCTCTATGGTTTGCTTTTTGCCATCGCGTATTACCGCAGCCTCCAGCGACAGCATTTGCCGGATGCTCTCCAGCGCCCTTTCCGCTTTGCCCTCCTGCATAAATCCTATAAAGGTATTGATTACAACCACCGCCAGAATAACCCAGGTATCTACCCAGTGATCCATGAAAGCAGTAATCACAGCGGCAACCATCAAGACGTAAATAAGTACCTATTACTTTCATTGGAATAGGTCAAATGCTATATATACTCTCAAAACATCCGTGTTTTAGATGCATCTGTTCGCAGGGATTATCTCCTACAAAAAGGTCAATCTTTTATATACTTAACATACACCACCTTGTCATCGCCATCATCATAAAAGTCTTCAAAACATGCTTTCATCTGATAGTTATTCTTTTCATAAAATTTTCTTGTTGACAGGTATTGCTCCCTTGATGAGGTTTCTGCATATACTCCATATCCTCCGGCACTGGCGATCTCCTTCTCGGAGAGATCAAGGAGATAGCTTCCTATGCCTGTTCTCCGAAAGTTATTATGGACTGCGATCCAGTACAGGTCATAACTTTTAATTGTGCAAGGTATTAATCCATAGCAACTGTAGGCAACAGGCTTCCCTTCGTGACAGGCAAACAGGAATTCATATCCGCTTGACTTTCCCCTGGCAAGCCTTTCTTCTATCAGTTCCACGGCTATATCTGTTTCATCAGCACGGAAAAACCCTGTAGATTCCACAATATTCCTTATACATTGTATGTCTTCATGAACCGGGGCCGTCCTTATTGTAAATTCGTTGATCTCCATTGGATTCAGTTAATTATTCGCATGATTGTGTGTTAGTTAATTGCACTTTTTGTGCAGGCATCTTTCACAATTCTTTCCACCACTTCTTTATAATCAAGCCCTGCCATTCCGGCTGCTGCAAAAAAACCGGCGTCAGGCGACAGGCAGGGGTTGGCATTTACCTCAAGCAGGAAGGGCTCATTGTTCTGGTCAATCCGGAAATCAAAACGGGCATATCCGCTTAGCTCAATCCCTTTCCAGCAACAAAGGCTTATTCTTTTCAGCCTTTCAATAAGAGCGGCATCTTCACCGGCAAAATCAAAATGTCTTTCCGAGTTGCTGTATTCGAAAGAGTCCTCATCCCATTTTGAGGCGTAATTCAGGATATGTGGTTTTCCCTGGGGATAACCTTTAAAACGTATTTCAGCGGGAGGCAAAACCAGCGGTTCCCTGTCACCGCCAATAACTGAAATGTTAAATTCACGGCCCTGAATATACTCTTCAAGAAAAACCTTCCTGTTTTTTCTGATAACCGGTAACCGGTCAAAAGTTGATGTATCCAGATCAAATACTGAATTATCTGTTATCCCGGCAGAGCCATCTTCCCATAACGGTTTTACGATGTATTTACCCTCAGGGATCTTTTCAGCTAAATTTTCACCATAATACCAGTTGGGAGTAGGCAGGCCCAAATCAATAAATCGTTTCTTAGCAAGCACTTTGTGTGAACTGAGATATATCGTGAACGAAGCGGAGCCAGTGAAGGGTATCTCCAGGCACTCCAGCAGGGTGGGAGCCAGGTGGATGAGTTCTCCCCTGCCACCTACTGTTTCAACAAGGTTAAAGACCACATCCGGCTTGATTTTTGAAAGCAACTTCCATGTGATTGCCAGGTTAAGATCAAAATAGACACGTTGGGAAGAATATCCGCACATCAGCATTGCCTTTTCAACCGAAGCAGCCTGTTCCAGCACATCCTGCTCGTCAGGCAAAGGATCGGCGGACATTTTGTTAATAAGGATAACAGCTTTTTTCATAGCGTACCGGTCTTCCCGTTAATATTCATGTCAATCGTTACCGGGGAAGTTTTCTCATCTGGCTGAATATCAGTATTCGATAACCCGGGTTCACCTGCTCCAACAGGTTTGGCACTGTTTACATTCTGCAGAGGTAAAATCTTCAGTTTTTCCAGCGCGGAGTCCATGATCATTTTCATCAGCTCACTGTAGCTGATCCCATTTAATTTTGCAAGTATTGGCAGATCAGAATGGTCAGGATGAAGTCCTGCAAGGGGATTTATTTCAAGAAAGTTGGGCGTGCCCTCACTGTCGTACCTGATATCTACCCTGCCCCCGTCCTCACATTTGACGGCATTCCATGCGCGAATGGCAAGTTCTTCACATCTGATGACATCTTCCGGGGGAGCAGGCAGGTACAATACTCTTTCCTCACATTCTTCTTTATTATTGTATGAATAAACCCCTTGCTCCGCATTGTCTTTTAATACAACTTCCATTACCCCGATACAGCGTGCATTTTTGCCTGTGCCAATTATCCCGGTAGTAAATTCCCTGCCGCTCAGATACTCTTCTACCAGTACAGGTTGATTATACCTGGTGAGGAGCGAAAGGCATGTTTCCCTCAATCCCCGCTCGTCATTAATAACCGAACTGCCATCTATTCCCTTTCCTGTGCCTTCTGCAAGCGGTTTTGCAAATAGAGGGAACGGAACATTAATTCCATGGATATCCGCCGGCTCATATACCACAAAATGTTCAGGCGTATTGACTCCGGCGTTTTTTACCATGATCTTGGCCAGGGACTTGTCCAATGTAACGGCCATCACCAGGGGACCGGAGAAAACATAAGGAATTCTGTATGCATCAAGCAGTGCCGGGACCTGGGCCTCCCTTCCTTCACCAAACATGCCTTCACAGATATTGAAAACGATATCCCACCTGCAACCACTTACAAGCTTCTCTGTCAGCGACATGATATTTCCAATTCGCTCAACCTCAAATCCCATTTTCATAAGTTCCGATTCTATGGCCTCAATAGTACCCAGCCTGTCGAATTCGGCAGTCTCTTCTTCAGAATAACCCATCTTCAGATAGTCATCCCTTAAATCATAACAAAACCCTATTTTCATGTGTATAAAGTATGATTATCAATTTATTTACCATGATGTTACAAATTCACATAACGGTTAAAATGCTTTTCAATTCCCATGGAACCCCCATGGTTTGTACATGCTATTTTGTCTGACGAAGTCTGATGGGGGTTTCATTCGTATTAAGTATAGTTAGCAACTTGTTTAACAATGTGTTACAATTTCATGATCCTGATATTCTGCTTTTCAATCCATGGATCCCTCATGTTTATATATTGTATTTTGTGTTACGAAGTAGCATGAGGGATTCATCTGTTTAAATTTTACGAATCTTAAACATGCTTGTGTGTGCTAAAATTTTTACCATGGCTCGTTCCATTTTTATCATTTTCATATTGGTTATACAATCCTTTAAAAAAACTTAACGCGTTAATTCCCAGACTCCTGGTCCGGTACCCGCCCTCCTGGACAACTAACATTGGCAATCCCAGTTCTCCCAGCATTTTTCCATTTTCCTCCAGGTCACCACTATTTAGTTGCCATGTGCCTGTTGGATCCCCTTTGGCTACGTCCAGGCCAAAGGCTAAAACCATGTATGCAGGTTTGAATTTTTTAATTTTTACGAGTGCTTTGTTCAGATGGGTCCTGTAAACCGGACCTGATACCTTTTCCGGCAAGGGATAATTAACATTAAACCCGGCTCCGCCAGACTCTCCGTTTTCATCGGCGAAGCCGCTGAAATAGGGATAGGCAAAAGAGGGATGTCCGTGAATGGAAATGGTCAACACATCATCTCTATCGTAAAAAATATCCTGTTGTCCATTGCCATGATGGTAATCAATATCAAGCAGGGCGACCCTTCCATACTTGCTTAAATAATTGGCGGCTATGGCGGCAGAATTAAAATAGCAGAAACCACCGAAGGATTTTCTTTCAGCGTGATGTCCCGGCGGCCTGATCAGTGCATATGCCAGTTTTTTCCCTTCCAGAAGCAGGTCGGCGCATGTAAGAGCGCAATCGACTGCTTTTCTGGAAGCCAGGTAAGCATTTTTATTAAGGGGAGTGAATGTGTCAATACAATAATAACCTGCCCTTACCGAATCATCTTTTGGGGGGCGTATTGAATTCCTGATAGGGAAAACATATGGATAAATGGATTTGCCCTCCGGAAGGCTTTTACATATTCTTTTAAAGTAGGTTATATAACCCCTGTCGTGTAATTTAAGTATGTGGTTTTCACTATAGCTGTAAGGAGGTTTCAATTCAAACATTCCTGAAGGGAGCAATTCATTGAGGATGGAGCTGATCCTTACCGGGGCCTCGACGTAACCTCTTTCTCTTACATGGTGAATACTATGTTTGTCATTATAAATGAGTTGAATTCTAAAGTTTTTCCTGTTTGTTTTATCCGTAGATTCAGATTTACGTTTTTTTACATAGCGCGGCTCTCTCAATTTTACTGGATTGTCACGGACTGAATCCAGAACTTTAACAATATATTCTTCAGGACAGTAAGTTCCATATTTTCGTTCAAGAATAGCATGTATTATTTTTTTAGCTGTTATATTGTCCATTGTTCCCTCTCTACCCAGAAAATCACATACCAGGTATGGAGGACAATCATCGGTTTCCTTCACAGGAGTCTCATATAGCGTATTGATCAATGGATATGCCTGGTAATTTTCATAGAACCTGAGGCGCGCCCTGTTTTGTGAAAGCAGCGAAGAATCCCGGCATAGATGTGGTTCATCCGGCAGGCATTCAAAGAACAGCCCTGTGCATTTGAGATCAACAGCTTCCTCCCTTACTTTCTGATAAAGGGCGCCTCCAATACCTCCCGATATTGTGTTTTTTGTAGTTGCAATATAGTCGAGATAGCAGAAGTTCAGGTCGGGAGCATACAACACCAGGGCAAATCCAAGTACAGCACCTGTACGGTTTTCTGCAACGTAGAGTATCGTGCGGAACCTGTATTTAAGTGGATCTTTCAAATGATTGGTTACTTCATCCAGTTTTTCCTCAGAAAGAGTGGGAAAATGAGACTTCATAATCGCCTTGACCTGTTCAATAGAGCTTTGGTCTACAGGTCTGGCAACATCATGTATGCGCCTTATTCTAAACATCATTATAACTATTGAATGTAAATAATGAAACTCATGTAAACCTGAAAGAAAAATTAAAGAAAGCAGCCATCCTGTGATTGAGGTCCACTGCCAGGCAAAGGCCCTTCGGGATAGCGGAATGTCCTGTTTTCATAATTGACAAGCAGATAACCCTCTTTATCCTTTGCTACCACATAGTCGGGCAATAACGGTATTTTTCCTCCACCTCCAGGCGCATCAATAACAAACTGCGGAATGGCATACCCTGAGGTAAAGCCCCGTAATCCCCCTATAATTTCAAGTCCCTTCGATACCGGTGTCCGGAAATGCGCAGAACCTGGAATCAGATCGCACTGATAAAGGTAATAGGGCTTTATCCTTATCTTTAATAATTTGTGGGTTAGTTCTTTAAAGATTTCCACATTGTCATTTATACCCTGAAGCAGAACAGTCTGGCTACCAAGAGGAATTCCGGCATTTGCCAGACGATTACAGGCAAATTCCGTCTCGGGTGTCACCTCATCAGGATGAGTAAAATGGATACTCATAAACAATGGGTGGTATCTTCGCAGCATGTTTATCAGCCTCCGGGTAATGCGCTGGGGAAGTACAACTGGTACCTTGGTGCCTATCCTGATTATCTCTACATGCGGAATGGCACGGAGTCTGGAAAGAAGATACTCCAGGCGCCAGTCTGACAGAGTTAGCGGGTCACCGCCTGATATCAGCACATCCCTGATCTCTTTGTGTACCCTTATATAATCCAGTGCTTTATCCCAATCAATGCGGCTGGAATGACACTTTACCTTTTTTGACACCATATGAGACCGGGTACAATATCGGCAATAAGCGGCGCAAAATCCTGTTACCAGGAAAAGTACCCGGTCAGGGTACCTGTGCACAAGGTTTGCAACAGGGCTGTGGCTTTTTTCTCCAAGGGGATCAGCTTTTTCCACGGGCGATATTATCAGTTCATCAATAACCGGCACCACAGTTTTACGCAAAGCATCTCCGGGATTATACCTGCTTAGCAATGCTGCAAAATACGGAGTTATCCTGAGTGGGAGCTGCCGTGTGCCAAAAGCAGGTTTTATCTCGTTATCCGATAATTGCAATATTGCAGATAATTGATTGAAGGAGGTAATACTATTTCGCAACTGCCAATGCCAGTCATTCCAATCCGCATCAGTTGCAGAAGGGAAATATTTTGCAAGAAAGGCATGTGAATGAGGGCTGATCGGGATCGAAATTTGCTTGGGGGAAGCTGGGAGTTTATATTCTGATTTTAAAGTATCCGGACATTGCCCGCTCGGAGGCTCTGTATCGGTTTCCTCATTAAATGAAGAGGAATTGGGAATCACTATTCCAGGTTTCATTTTACCCTAAGGGTTTTCTAATTTTTTAAATTTAAACTTCATGCCACAGATTAATTTTAAGGCACTTAACTTTAGTTAAAGCGGTAAAATTTTATGCAAAATAAATTCAAAAAACAATCACTTGTTCACTTTCTTAGATTTATTTTCATTTTATGTTAAGAAAAAAATTCAGCGTCCATATTAAAAGGGCAGGCCCACTACATTGAAGTTTCAATCAAGCTAAAGAACTGGTCGAGTTGTGGTAGAATAATTATTTCGGTTCTTCGGTTAATAGCTTTCCCTTCGGGTGTAGAATTGTCTACTTTAGGGACAAATTCCGATCTGCCGCCCGCTGTCATACGTTCCGGGGCAATATTATGTGTAGCATTAAGGTATCTGGCCACGGTAGTTGCTCGCTTTACGCTTAGATCCCAGTTATCAATCAGGCAACTGGTTGCAATTGGCACATTATCTGTGTGCCCCTCAACAAGTATCTCAAGCTGATTGTGATCGTTAAGCACCCTCGCAATCTTGCCAAGAACATCTTCCGCGCGGGGGCTTATCTCGTAGCTGCCAGATTTAAATAGTAGCTTATCAGAGATTGAGATGTAAACAACGCCCTTTTTAACCTCAATATTCACATCCTCATCATGAATGTTGCCCAGTGATCGTTTTAGGTTCATCACCAAGGCAAGGGTTAATGAGTCTTTTTGTCTCATTGTAGAGGTCAGGTCTTTAATATACCTGTTCTGATCGTTAATTGCTTCCAATGATTTATTAATGCTCTCTGCCCCAGCTTTACTTACAACCGAGAGGTCTGATAGTCTGTCAAGCAAATTGGTATTTGTACTTTTAAAGTAATCGAGCTGTTGCTCCATAAGCCTTAACTTATTTTGCTCATTGGCAATCTGGTGTTCGAGCTGAATAATATTTCCATAGAGAACCTTGTTTTGTGCATTTAGATCGCTAACTATCTCCTCGCAATTAGCCAGATTGACTGAGTATTGCCTCGACTTTTCTTGCTCAACAGCTAGTTTTTTGGGACTAATACAAGATGAAATGGTCACTAAAATCAGCAAAGTTATAACGGTAATTCTTTTTACGAATGATCTTTTGTAGATGTGGAGATTATCATTCTCATTCTCATCATTATCTGGTTCAAGTATTTTGCTTACGTAATTCTTGAAATTTGACTTTGATGAGCAAAACCTCCTTGGCGATCTTGATTTTCTTCTTGAAAGCCTGATTTTCACAGTTCGTGACATGGCATAATGATTTAAATTGTTATAAATTAATTATGGTTTAATTGTACCTTTTCACGTGCACCATTTATTTCGCTAAATGATGATGCAGAAACCTAAATAATCCTTGTTCGTTCTGTATTAGCTGTGAATCAAGTCTTTGCTTGAGTAATTGCTCCTGAAACTTTTTCGCATTTTCTGGTATTCTATTGCTTCCAGAGATTACAAAATACATCTCACCTTTTTGAAATTAAGTACTTTCAACAAGAACTTTTACGGTTTCCACTCCAATCAGAATTTCAGTCTCCATTACGTTTTCAGAAATTGCTTGAACTCCATTATGTACCTGGCAATTTCCTCCATTTAAAAAGTTGCATCTCGACAGGATTTGCAACTTTGTGGCATCAGCCAGACAGTCACGATCAAAGGAAAAATCTTCATAGGTTTTTTCGCTTTACCTAAGCCTTAATTTTGTGCTGCCTATGTAACTATTGTCATTGTAAACCTCGAATTCATAAATACCGTTGGTGAGCTGGTTGTTTGGTTTATAAATCATCTCAATACTCTTGGTCGGAACGTTTCCAAGTTGGCTGGTTTGCGCAAAAAAGTTTTCATTATTCTGCGTCACCTCAACTTTTACCAAATTGCTGTTTAAACTTGTAAAGTTTTTGCCTTCAGGAGTTATTATATTAAAGTAGATATTATTACCCACGTCGCTGGGTAAATCGAAGGCAAGAATCAGCTTCTGTGTTCTTCTGGCGATGGCTGTAAGCTTATCGTTTTTCCCTCTAACCGCTTCAACCCTATGATTATTACTAGCCATTGCCCTGATAATAATGTTATTGGTTACAAGTTTTTCATTCTCTTTCTGGGCGGCAGCTAACCGGGCGTTCAGATGCTGACTCTCCTTGAGGAGCTTGCCCTTCTCCTTTTCAGATTCTTCCTTTAAAGCATTGAGTTTATTGTTGAGCTGGGCAATTTGTGTTTCAAGCTCCTGCACTTTTTCTCTGAATGAGCGAAGGGAAGAGTTTTCTGCTTTTAATCTCTTTAGCTCGATTTCTTTAGCTTCAATCTGCTTATTGATTTCGGCAATCCTCTTATTGAGCTGAACGTTTTTGCCCTTTAATGAAGTTAATTCCCCATTCATTTTCTCCAGCGATTTATCGAGCATCAACTTTTCTGACAGCAGGGCTTCTGACTTAATCTTCTCTCCTTTTAGATCCTTTTTCATGGTGTTGTTATTGTTCCACAACACACCCGTTGCCACAATCGCCAGGATTAATCCTGCAAATAGTACAACTTGCTTTTTGTCAAATGTTTTCATTCTTTTAATTATTTAAAGGTTAGAAATTTGTTGTAAACTTGAGGCAAAGGTCTGTTGGTGAAATTAAGGCCGAATGAAAACGGTATTAAAAAGCGATTAAAAAATCAGGCGCTCAATTCTACCTGACACTCATCTGTTCCCAAAATCACCATAGACTGTTTTCCCAAAACCACTGAATTTCTATTTCTTGTTCACATCGACCGGCGATTTTAACATTTCAACCAAACCTGGAAAAATAGTATGATACTTATTATCATACATCCAAACTTCAACTTTGTGAAATTCTTCAGGGGTTATCCACGTAAGAGTCTTTTTGAACTCCTTGCGGAAAAGGTTCTCATCGAAACTCATAAGCTTCAGCACCATTAGGTAGTCATGCACAGAATTTGTATTCATCGTTTCTGCCTTTAGGATTAAACACTCAGGCAAAGAAAATTCACCAGCATTAAGTTGCGATTAAATGGGGATTAAATTGGGATTAAAAAGCTAAAATATAGGGAAGGTTATTTTAAATTCCGAACCTACATTTATTGTGGAAGTTACCTCAATAGTGCCATTGTGTTGTTTCACAATCTTTTCCACTAATGATAGACCTAATCCATTCCCTTTTACGCCCGTTGAATTTTTTGCCCTGTAAAAGGGTTGAAAAACCATTGTTAATTCATCTTTGGGAATTCCCACACCGTTGTCCCTAAAGTGAAGAAAAATGCTATTATTATCTGCATCAATCAGCACCTCAGATGTTTTATTGTTGGAGTACTTACAGGCATTATCCATAAGGTTACTCAAGGCTGTCTTAAACAAAAGGTCATTGCCATTAATTTTCAGCTTGTCCTCGTCTTCAATTCTTGCGCTAAAGTTAATGTTAATTGTATAATTCAACTTACGCTTTAGAATTTCTGACCGGACAGTCCAGAGAATATCGTCAATGCGAATGGGCTCAAATGATGTTTCGGATGTCTCCGAGCT
Source organism: Bacteroidales bacterium (assembly GCA_007132365.1). GTDB lineage: Bacteria > Bacteroidota > Bacteroidia > Bacteroidales > PUMT01 > PXAP01. The sequence continues at coordinate 11,953 of SLOS01000002.1, forward strand.
GGCTTGTGCAAGCAGCAAAAGTCTATTTGATAGCTGGTTAAGGTTTCTTACGTCATCTAGAATTGACTTAATTGTTTTTTGGTATTCCTCATTTTTCCTTTCTTTAAGCAGTGTAACTTCTAGCTGCCCGGTAATAACAGTCAGGGGGGTTCTCAACTCGTGTGAAGCGTTGGCAATGAAGTTTTTCTGAGTTTTAAAAGCAGCTTCAATTCTATTAAGCATCCCATTGAAGGTTATTGCAAGATTGGCTAGCTCATCCTTTCGGTTTCCCTCATAAATTCGTTGGTCAAGACTAGTCACACCAATCCCATTTACCTGAGAAATAATGTCAGTTACAGGTAGAAGTGCCCTTGAGGCGAATAACCTGCCAGCAAAATAAACTGTTATCAAGCTTATTATAAATACAATCAGGAGTATCAGCTGTAGCCTTTTGAGCTTGCTGAATCCATAAATATCCCTTGCCGCTGCGAAAACCACAATGCGATCGTAGTCACTTGTATAAAATGCACCAAATACCTCATAAGGTTTTTGAGCAAACCTAATCTGTTTATCAAGCCTTACCTGGTCAATGGATTCTTTTGGTATGTCTAATAATTGGCTTTCATCTGTGTTATATATAATGTTGTTCTGGTAATCGAAGATTATAATTTTTTCGTTGGGCAGGCTCAGAGGGTTGTTCCTTTCAATTTTCCTAAGCATTTCAGTGTCTATGTCTTCAATTTCGATAAGCATCTGGGCAATAAGCTTTGTTTTGCTCTCAAGCCTTCCAAAAAACTCCTCTTTGCGGCTGGTTGAGAATGATATGTAAATGGCAAGTGATGCAAAGAACAATATTATTGCTACAATCCCCAGGAACTGAAAGGTTAGCTTTTTTCTTATCTCCATTACTTGCTATCTAAGTAGTAGCCCATTCCTATCTTTGTGTGAATAAGCTTATTATCAAAATCTTTATCTACCTTTTTACGAAGTATGTTGATGTAGACATCTACTACGTTCGTTCCGGTATCAAAGGTAATATCCCATATCTTTTCTGCTATCTCAGCGCGTGATATAACCCTGCCTTTGTTTCGCATGAGTAATTCGAGCAGAGCAAACTCTTTGGCTGTTAAGTCTTTTTCTTTTGAACCTCTTACCAAAACTTTCTTATTTAAATCCAACTCTAAATCAAATACTTTTAATATGTTTTGGGTCTCAACCACTCCTGTTGACCGTCTTGTAAGTGCCTTGATCCGGGCTATCAACTCCTTAAATTCAAATGGTTTAATAAGATAGTCGTCAGCTCCGGCATCGAATCCTGTAACCTTATCGTCTGTGTTGCCGAGTGCAGTAAGCATAATAATGGGTACATTTTGTTTCTTTTCCCTAATCCTGCGGCAAAGCTCGAAGCCGTTAGTCATTGGCATTATCACATCCATTATGATGAGATCGTAAGTATTTTTAAGGGCTAAACGCTCTCCCATCTGACCATCGAATGCAACATCAACCTCATAGCCTAACTCTTCGAGCCCTTTTTTGATAAACTCCACAACTTTGGGTTCATCCTCAACTATTAATATTTTCATTGTTATTCGTTTGTTTTCAAAGGTGCGTATGCCGGCCTGTCAGACAGGGAGCATCTAAGAGCAATTAATAATTCTTCCCGGCCTTTTGGAACTGGCTTTTTGTTGAAACTCTTATAATTGCTCATGGATGGTTCATGTTGCATATTCAATGCCTGCATCAATTCATTTACAGTAAAAATAGTTATTTTCCGATTCAAAATTACTGCCGGGATAGAGGTACCTGAATGATTTCAATTCGTATTACCAGCGAATAAAGGTATCAAACTGTTTCATATTTTTTGTCAGCCAAAAAACTATTTTCCTGGAAGGGAGCGAATAGAAGCACCCTCGAAAATCCCGCTGAAAGCTGAAAAAATTTATGGCGGTGCCCGCCGTGTAGCCCAATATGTTGAAATATTTCCCCGATGTGTCCTCCGGCCTGCCTTCCTGGAACGACTGCGGAATTGCTTTTCAAGAACTTTTAATATATTCCGCTATTTTCGAAATTACCTGATCTTTTGTAAATGGTTTGCTTATGAAGTCTAGGCAGCCATTATTTATCGCCTCGTCCCTGTCGTCTGCAGTCGAATAGGCAGTCTGCGCTATAATTGGCAGTTCAGGCCTGAATTCCCTGATCTGCCGGGTGGCTTCATGCCCGTTCATGACCGGCATTTTTATATCCATTAGTACCAGGCTGATATGGGGGTTCGTTTTACATATCCCGACTGCTTTAGCGCCGTTCTCTGCCCTTATAATCTGAAATCCCTCTTTTGACAGGTATTCTTTCAGCAGCATGTAGTTGAGGTCTTCATCTTCGGCCACCAGGATTGTCTCTGTTATTTCCCGGTTAATCTGCAATCCGCTGCTGGACGGTGTATCAGCCTGTTTTATCATAACAGTCCTTTTCAATGGAATTGAAAAACAAAAGGCTGATCCTTCTCCCGGACCGGAAGTCAGCCATATTTTCCCGCCAAGAAGCTCTATATAAGCTTTTAAGATTGACAATCCCAGTCCCGATCCCCCGAAGTGACGATTATTCTCGTCTTCAACCTGGCGGAACCGTTTGAATATTTCTGTGTGAAAGTCAGACGAAATGCCAATGCCGGTATCTTTAACATGGAATTCGAGTTCATTTCCATTTATATGAAAGCCAAAGTCCACCGATCCCTTGTCGGTGAATTTAACAGCATTATTGACCAGGTTGGAAATTACCTGCATCAGCTTGGTCTTATCTGTTAAAACGATGGCTTCGGCATCTGCAACAGAAGGTTTGAAATTCAGTACTATATCTTTTTCACTGGCGTTAAGCAGGAATTGTTCATGGACCAGCCTGCATACAGAATTCAGATTAACCTCTTGTTCGTTTATCTTTTCCTGACCTGCTTCTATTGTGGCAATGCTCACAATGTCATCAATAACTGAAACAAGCTGGTCGCCGCTTCTGATAATAATCTCAGCGTATTCATTTATTTTGCCGGGGGCCAGGCCGGGGGTGTTGAGTAATCCGGAAAAACCATTAATTGCGTTCATTGGTGTACGGATCTCGTGAGAAATGTTATTTAGAAAGGCTGCTTTCAGCCGGTCGCTCTCCTCCGCTTTTTCCTTGGCATTGATTAATGCTTCGTGATCTTTTTTCTTTTGAGTGATATCCACCATTATCCGGATGTAGTTGCATATATTGCCTTTGTCATCAACAAGGGGGGATATGGTGACACTTTCCCAGAACAGGGTACCGTCCTTTTTCCGGTTTTGATGTTCGGTTATCCAGGTACTCCCGGCATGGAGGGTTGCCCACATATTTTCAAATTCTTCAGGGGGAACATGCCCCGGTTTGAATATACGCGGATTCTTCCCTTTCACCTCCCCGAGTGTATATTGCATGAAGCGGGTGAACTGCTAGTTCACGAACTCTATCTTTCCTTCGGCATCGGTAATTATTATTGAGTTCGGGCTTTGCTCGACTGCGCGGGTCAGTTTCCTGATCTCTCTCTCGGCTAATTTACGCTCGGTTATATCTTCATTCAACACTATTGCGGTTTCAATTTCGCCTTCTTTATTAATTACCGGGATTGCTGAGTTAAGGATAATCTTGCGGGTTCCGTCAAAGCATTCAATTTCAATCTCTTCGTTGAGGGAGGTCTATTTGCCCGAAACAGCCCTTGCCGCTGCCCACTCTTCAGGCCTAATCAGCTCGCCTGTATCGAGCCACCATCCCTTGTAATCACCAAACCGGTCAGGGCCGACGTATCTTGCTCCCGCCCATATTTTCTGACCTGCCGGGTTTCCGTGGACGATTGTCCCTTTTTTATCCATTATCCATAAGCCTAACGGAAGTATATCCAGAATTTTGGAAAGAAGTCCGGCCTGGTCATTCAGTTGTTCAATTTTCATTTTTTTATGTTCTATCGCATATATTGTCCGTGGAAGAATGTAACCGTCAATTTTCTCCCTGAGGAGATAATCAGTTGCTCCGGTCAGGTCAACCTGCCGGGCCGCATCCTCATCACTTTTCCCCGAAAGGATGATAACCGGAATTTCAGGATTCGAGGCAACGATTTTCTGAACTGCACCGCTTCCCGCGTTTCCTGATAATCCTATGTCAATAAGAATGATTTCGAATCTGCCGTTTTCCAGATGAGTTATTCCGGTTGTAATATCTTCTGCCCAGACAACATTATTACAGTTATATCCCGCTTTGTACAGAATTTACCGGATAAACCGTGCATCATCCGGATTACCTTCTATCAGTAAAATATTTGGTGCAACTGCTTTCATTTCAATCCATTATTCTTAGTTGTATTTTGCTTGCCTATCGTATTTAACTTTCGTTACCTGCCTTCTCAGTCAAGATTATCATGACATCTTTTTCCTTTTCCTGCTCTGCTCTCCATTAAAATAAGTTGTAGATTTAGATACACCGGGAGTTAATTGGTGCCGGATTCAATAACCGAGCGGATTGCCCCGGGCAACCCTGTCCAGGTATCTTTTTTGCTGATAAATGAATTTGCCCCGGCTTCGAGATCCCGTTCTGTAATCACCTCCCTATCCCGTGCGCTCAGTTTTTCGAGGGGGCTCTCCCTGTTTGCCGGATCACGGCCGGAGATATAGCTGTCAATGACTATTTCATCAACCTTGGCCGACAGGTAACGACGGTTACTATGTACGGTGCGGACGGCATCTGCAATCTCCGACCCGGCGGACTCCTTCAGCAGGTAGCCTGTTGCTCCGGCCTGCAATGCCCTGAAAATATCTTCAGCCGTGGCATGCATTGACAGGATAATTACCTTTATCGTGCTGTTTTCTTCTATGATCCTCCGGGTTGCTTCTATACCGTTCATTTTCGGCATGGCTATATCCATAACGATTACATCGGGCATAAACTCTTCTGCCATCTTAACAGCACCCAGACCGTCCTCCGCTTCTGCTATCACCCTTATAAATCCTTTCAATTCGAGCATAAGCCGCAGGCCTTCGCGTACGACAGAGTGATCATCGGCCAGCATCACCTTGATTTCCATCTTTACCTCCCTGTTTTGATTATTACCGATGTTCCCTTACCGGGGAATGAAACGATATCCAATGATCCGCCGATAAGGGTCATTCTCTCCTTCATCCCTGCCAGTCCCAGTCCGCTCACTCTCTTTTTTCGAGAAACAGCTTCAGTATTGAACCCGATCCCGTCGTCCTGAATGGTCAATTTGACATAATCATCCGTATCTTCAAGGGTAACGGAAACACTATCTGCCTTTGCATGCTTAACAATATTATGGAAAACCCCCTGCGCCACCCGGAACATCGTATATTCGGCATTCCTGGGAAGAGGGTTTTTCAGATCCTGTCCGTCATAGTGATACGGAATGTCTGTCCTTTGCGCAAATTTATCTACACTCCAGTTCAGGGCGGCGTTCAGGCCGTAGTCATCCAGTACCGCGGGACGGAGCTCCACCATGATATCGCGGATCTGCTCTATTGTTTCGTTGAGTATGGAAAGTGAATCCCGTAGCCGGTTGCCGGTATCTGGTACTGATCCGGCCGACATCTGTGCCAGGATGTAATTTAGGTTGATAGAGAGAGCGGTAAGGTTTTGCCCTACCTGGTCGTGAAGCTGTTTTGCCGCCTTTTTTCTCATCGTCTCCTCCGATTATATAAGATTGCTGATCAGTAATCCCATAGTTTCGTCCGTACGCTTCTGCTCCGTAATATCCCTAATGATGCCAACAGTACCTGTTATATCCTCTTCTTTCAGGCCAAGCTGGGGATTTATCACCATCTGGTATCTCAGCTCTCTATCCTGAATTATAATGTGATCTGGAGAGTTACAGGCTAAGGTTTTAAACAGTTCCCGGCTTCTGTTCAGATCCTGCTCGGCCTTCTTGCGGGCTGTAATGTCGCTGAAGAAAATTGCAAGGCCCTCTTCCGAAGGATAAATGCGGTTCTCGAACCATTTGTCATACGGGGGTAATACTTTTCAAGGCTGATAAAACACTGCTCCCTCATTGCACGCTCATATGCAAGATGAAAGGGTTGGCCGATACCCTCGGGGAATTCCGTCCAGATGTGTTTGCCGATCATCTCCTGTGGGTTCCTGCCGGATATCTCGCCTGCACGCCTGTTCATGTATGTATACCTCCAGTCCCTGTCAAGCGAGACAAACGCATCGGCCATGTTTTCCAGTATGGAAATAAGTCTTTCATGTGTCTCTTTAAGAGTGCTTTTCCTGCTTCGTTTCATAGCCGGAGATTTAGCCTTGCGTTGGATTAAGTACAAATAAATACAACATTTTCCAATGAAAGCATGTGCAATTTTTGCAAAAGATACAGCTTACAAATGGTTATGTTGTACCCATTGTAAATTATTTCTTTAAAAGTGAAAACAGCAGACTGAACATGAATGAAAGGGAAGGAATTTATTCAGAAATATTCTGTTACTTTATGTTATTTAACTAACTGTTCAGAACATGTGGGAAGTGATAAACCTGGCAGCAGGTTTTGCTTTGCTTGTTTTTGGAGCTAATTATCTTGTTGATAATGCCTCATCACTTGCTTCCAGCCTTCGCATACCAAATCTGGTTATCGGGCTTACAATTGTTGCCTTCGGGACCTCTTCACCTGAGTTTGTTGTTAGTATTGTATCATCAATACAGGAGAATTCCCAAATTGCCCTTGGCAATGTTGTTGGGAGCAATATTTTCAATATACTTGTCATCCTGGGAATTTCGGCAGTAATTTTTCCCCTGGCTGTAAAAAGCACTACTACATGGATTGAAATACCTTTAAGCCTGCTTTCCGCATTGCTGGTTTTTATTCTGGCAAATTCCGGGCATGCGGATAATTCCGGCTACCATGTGATAAGCAGAAGGGATGGTTATATTCTTCTCTTCATGTTTCTGGCTTTTGTTATTTATAATTATCATTTATCTAAAAAAGGGGACATTACTGATGATATCAAGGTAAGTGAGCAGAGCATAAAAAGGTCGGTTTTCATGATTATTGCAGGGCTTGCAATGTTAGTTGGGGGAGGAAGGCTAGTCGTGTTATCATCTGTGGAACTTGCCATGGAAATCGGAGTCCCTGAAAGAATAATCGGGTTGACAATTGTTGCAGTTGGCACTTCCCTTCCTGAATTAGTCACATCAGTTGTGGCAGCACTAAAAGGTAATACCGATATTGCTATCGGGAATATTGTCGGATCCAATATTTTCAATATTTTTCTGATACTCGGTGTCAGCGCGGTAATTTATCCTGTTCCGCTTGTTACGGGAGCCAACACAGATTTGCTCGTTAATATTTTTGCGAGTCTTTTATTGTTTGCATTAATTTTTACAGGGAAGGGAAGGAAGATTGAAAGATGGGAAGGGATGTTTTTTATTATAGCCTACCTGTTGTACATTGCATTCATATTATTCCGACAGGTGCCGGGTTAATGAAAACTTACAGGGAGTAAAAAGCAACAAATACCCTGTCAGATCGTAAAACAGTTCACAGCAAAGTTCCTGTTATTTTAGTATATTGCACAAATCTCTAACCTGATATCTTTATGACGAAAAAGCTGATAATAACGTTTGCATTGATTTTATCAATTATACCGGTCAGCCATACTTACCTTCCGGATACCAGCAATCCTGATCCCTCTTTTCCTTGCATCCATGTCCAAATGGATAATTATTATACCTGGTTATATGGAAGGCTCGGAAATGAGGTTTCCAGGCCTGAATATGAAATTTTCAAACAGGCACTTACCGGTTTTTTTAATCTGAAGGGGGAGAACCAGATCAGGAAAAACCTGCTTACAATTATTGATTTTTCGCTCTCTTCAAACCTTGAACGCATGTGGATTCTGGATATTAGTAAAATGGAAGTTATTCATCACACTCTTGTGGCACACGGTAGAAACAGCGGAGACGAATTTGCCAGGTATTTTTCAAACAAACCTTCATCCTGGCAGAGCAGCCTTGGATTTTACCTTACAGATGGCGTTTATCACGGGAAACATGGTTTGTCTTTATACCTGGATGGAGTAGAACCCGGTGTTAATGATAAAGCCCGGAAACGGACTATTGTAATGCACAGTGCCGATTATGTAAGCAGAGATTTTATTCGTAATTATGGCCGTTTGGGAAGAAGTTTCGGGTGCCCCGCCATACCACTGGAAAATCACAATGATATAATAGAAAAGTTATCCGGCCGGTCATGTCTCTACATTCACTACCCTGATACCGAATACCAGAAAACTTCCCGGTTGCTCAACCCCGAATCAGCCCTGGCGGCAGTAGTCATGTTCTTAAACAAATTTCCCGGAATATCTGAAGCATCATAAACAATATTTACGACAAACATTGTTTACTGATCCGGTTTAACGGGAGCCTGGGCCAGGGCAGTCAGCAGGCGCCTATCACGATCATAAATATCCTTTCTGAAATATACCACACCGTCATCATCAGCCCATGCCGTAAGATAAAGGATATGGACAGGCACGGGATTTGGCAGGCTAACGGTTCTCTCCCTGCCCTGCCCAACTATATTCTTTATCTGTTCCGGAGTCCAGGCAGGATTATCCTTTAACAGGTATGCAGCAAATTCAAGAGGTCTGTTGATCCGGATACAGCCGGAGCTGAAAGTCCGGTCAGTATGCAGGAACAGGTTACGCGATGGCGTGTCATGTATGTATACATTGTATTGATTCGGGAACATGAATTTAACTCTTCCAAGTGCATTTTCGGGTCCGGGGTCCTGACGTATCCTGTAAGGGAAATTACCGGCCGTCACATTGTTCCAGTCTATTGACGCAGGATTGACCTCTGAACCGTCAGCCCGCAAAACCTTCATCTTCTTTTCAGCCAGGTAACCAGGATTACTTCTCACAGCAGGAACCACATCATTGAAAAGAATTGTGGGGGGAACTGTCCAGTCGGGATTAAGGACAAGGTATGTCATTATAGAACTGAACACTGGTGTTCTCCTGTATGGGCGCCCGACTATAGCCTCGGACTGAAAAACTACTTTATCGTTTTCAATTGCCTGAAGTTCGTAATTTGCAATATTTACCTTAATGTATAGGCCGCCAAGGTCTTCGCTTAGCCAGCGCCAGCGTTCAAGGTTGACTTCAATTGAAGCTATTCTATCGTCAACAGGTATGTTCAAAGCTTCAATTGTGGCCCTTCCAACAATCCCGTCGGCAGTAAGACCGTTCCTCCTCTGGAATAAAACCACATTATCATGCAATGACTGGTCAAACAGATCCTGATCTTCAATGGCAAAATTAATATCTCCCTGTGTGGTAGCCAACCTGTCCCTCAGCCTGGCCACATCCGGATGCTGTATACCCTTCTCAAGTTTTGTCATCCGGGTAGTGAAATTTTTCCATCCTCCTTCCTCCTTAATTTGCTGATATTTTACCAGGGCATTTTTCAGGTTAATGTACTCACGATGCCGTGGAGCAAGCATCTGAAGATTTTCAATTATCTGCTTGTTCTGTAATGCACCATCAATAAAATCTTCCCAGTTATATTTAATCCTTTTTCCTGCCGCTCTCCATTGCGGGTCAATTGTTTCCGCATCCGTTTTACCGCCGGCCATGTGAGCTGATAACATCAAAAAAGCATCTGTCAGCAGCATCTCCATTTTTGCGATATCTCCCGGCACAGGATATTCGTTCCCGGCAATATTTTCGGCCAGGTTTTCTATTGCTGTCAGATGATAATCCTCCGGTTGAAGCCCCTCCCTGTATGAGTTACGAATGGCGAAAATAAGCTGGTCAACGTTTTCCCAAGTCTCCCACTTGGCTGAAAGGAGTTTCTCATCTTTTTCATAAAGCCGTATGATAACATCAGTATTGAAAATTTGAACCCCCTCAATAACAGGCTGATCTTCCTGTAATATTTCAATATGGGTACTGAGCTCTTTAGATAATTCCTTCATATAGGCACGGGGACCGCATCCGGCAAATATTGCTATTGCTGCAAAAATTAAAAAGACTGAGAATATATTTCTGATCATGGTTTTATATAACTTTTGCCTGCAAGTTAAAAAAAAAATATTTTGACCAAATCCGGGATTTCAATTAAAATATTTCTTTGTTTCTTACAAGAATAACATAATAATTATCGAATTTAGTACAATATTGGCAAATCGCTGTAAGTTCTATTGCATCATGTCTTCATTCTGTAAGTTGTTCTCATTAAGAGATATTTAATGAAGAAAAAAACAGTTGCAATAATTGTAGCCCACCCTGATGATGAGACTCTATGGGCAGGAGGAGTGATATTGAAGCATTCTGACTGGAAACCCTTCGTAGTTTGCCTTAGCAGAAAAAGTGATCCTGATCGGGCCCCCAAATTTTTCAAAGCACTACAGATGCTTAAGGCCGACGGACGGATAGGCGATCTGGATGATGCCCCGGAACAAATTCCTTTGAATGAAAATGTATTGGATGAAACTATCCTTGAATTACTTCCATCCATACCTTTTGATCTGATAATTTCTCATAGTCCGGCAGGAGAATATACAAGACATATCAGGCACGAGGAAACCGGCAAGGCAGTTATCAGTCTATGGAAAAACGGCAGGTTGCATGCCAATGAACTATGGATCTTCGCCTATGAGGATGGTAACAAGGGATATTGTCCCCGGCCATTGAAATCTGCAGACATTAATTTTCCGCTTTCTCTGGAAATTTGGAGAAAAAAATACAGCATCATTACAGAAATATACGGATTTGAGAAAAACAGCTTTGAAGCAATGACAACACCGAGATCAGAATCTTTCTGGCAGTTCAGTAACCCGTCAGAGGTAATCGATTTTTTTTAGTTGAAACGGGCATGTTAATTAAACACAAACAAGATGAAAGTATTAGTTTTGTATGACTATCCCCCTTCTCCCGGAGGACTTGCAACTCAGGGAGATTTGCTGTATCGGGGACTGACTGAAATGGGAGTTGATGCTCATGCAGTCCATTTCGAATCACCGCAAGAAAAAGAGTGGTATTACCGCTGGTTTGAACCGGATATTGTTGTTGGTGTCGGCTATTGGGGCCACACACCTCACTTGGTACTCCACCCCCGGAGGTACGGAGTAAAAGCGGTGCCCTGGCTGGTGGCAGATGGTTTTATTGCAAATTACCAGGACATACTTAACTCCCTTCCGCTTATCCTGGTAACATCAAACTGGGTAAAGGAAATGTATGTCAGAGATGGCATAAATGCAGAAATAATTGAAGTTTTACCGGTCGGTTGCGATACAGACGTTTTTGTGCCGTATGATAAAAATGATCCAAAGATAATTTCTGTGCGCGAATCTCTGGGTATCTCAACCGATCAGCTGATGATCCTAACCGTTGGGGGTGATGCTGCCTCAAAAGGAGCTCAGGAGGTCATGCAGGCTCTTGCAATAATTGATGCTAAGGCTCCCGACTGGAAATATGTCTGTAAGGTATGGCCTCAGCCCAGAACAAAACTTCAGAATATGGCTGACCTGCATCTGGCTACTCATCTTGGAATTGACAAGAACGTAACGTATACTGTGAATACGATTTCACGCAAGTTCATGCCATATCTGTTAAATGCCTGTGACATTTATGCAGCACCTTCCCGGCTTGAAGGTTTTGGAATGCCCCAGGTTGAAGCCGGAGCTTGTCAGAAACCGGTTATAGGCATAAGGGCAATGGGAATGCTGGACACCCTAATTCACGGTAAAACTGCTTTCCTGGCAAAAGTAGCTCAACGGATAGTAGTTAATGAAGCGATACTTGGTGAGGAATCCGGATTTGAAAATGAACAGAAAGTTGTATTTCAGAATCCACGCACTGTCGATTACAGGGCAAATGTAAATGATATTGCAAGGTATATGTTGAAACTGATGACAGATGCATCGTTAAGGCAAGAAATTGGAGTGGCAGCGAGAGAACATGTGGTCAGAAACTTTGATTATCGTATTGTTGCCAGGAGATTCACCCGGATAATTAGTGATAGGTTGGGAATAAACTAAATTGCAACTCCATGAATTATACTTACCGGCAAATTATCGGGGAGGCAAAAGAGGCAGCTCTCGAAGTATTATTGCATAATTCACGTGGACCTTTCCACCGTCTTCCCAGAACTGCAGGATGGGGATATCCGGAGCCGTACACAAGGGATTTAATGATTTCCATTTTGGGAATTGCAGTTTCTTCCAATAATAATCTCACAGACAGCATGCGCAGGGTATTGGAAACTCTGGCAAAAAACCAGACACACCGGGGCCATATTCCTTCACTGGTGCATGACAGGGAAGATCGCGGTGCAAGTGATACAACACCCTTATTTCTGCTTGGAGTATTAATTTTCAGAAAAGTAACCGGTGAAAATGATTTTCTTTCCGGTGCAGTCAGCAAAGCACTGACATGGATGGAGCATCAGAGTCCCTCCGACAGGCTTCTGGTTGCTCAACAACCAACGAGTGACTGGCGCGACGAACTTTGGGTAACCGGATATGGCCTTTATGTTAACACACTTGTGTATAGTTACCTGAGACTTTTGGGACAGCACGATAAGGCAGATTTAATGAGAAAGGAGTTGAGCAGATTCACTATCACCGGCGAAACCAGGCATCATCATGTTCATGAGGGACTGGTGGTAAAAAATAAATCTTATTATGCTTTCTGGTCATATAAAATATACAGCAGCGAAAGGTTTGACCTCCTTGGTAACAGTCTCGCGATTCTTTCTGGAATCGCATCTCAATCAAGGGCTGAATCCATGGTATCCTGGATAGAAGAAGAGTGCCGGGCAATGATAAAAAAGGGTGAACTGGCTGTTAATATGCCACCGAATTTTTTTCCGTATATCAGTCCCGGAGATCCGGACTGGCGGACAAGATACGAGAAATTCAATATGCCTGGCGAATATCATAATGGAGGAATATGGCCATTTATTTGCGGTTTTTATGTGGCAGCACTGGTTGCTGTCAAAAAGTACAGACTCGCTGAGGAAAAGCTTTTAGCTCTTACCAGGATAATAAAAAGTTCAGGTACCGGTAAGACTGAATATGGCTTTAACGAATGGCTTAAAGCCCAGAACGGAAAACCAATGGGACAGGACTGGCAGACATGGAGCGCCTCAATGTATCTCTATGCGGCAAAATGTGTTGAAGAGAAAAGGACACCCTTTTTTGAAGAAATGCGGTGTTAAAACGGTCAGGTTAATAAATTTTATAAAATCCTTAATATCTGTTGGAAGTATCAGAAGACCATTAGCTAATACTAAGGTGGTTGCTGACAATTCTATAAATAATGACTATAACATCAGTAATGAAAACGAAGACGTTTCATTGGAGAAAGATTTTAAAGTGGAGCTAATTATGGAAGTGGTGAGGGTTTCCTGTGTCGTTTTTTTCGCCATACTAGTTAAAATAATCTGGTTAAAGTCTTCTTGCGCATAGTTTTTTGTCATATTTTTTGTCCGCCCCCGGTTTGGCACATTTGCATAAGCACGAACCATTCCGGATTCACTAACTTTTGCAAAAGAGCCAAACGCTTTACCCTGTGAAATAAGATTTGAGCCTATTCTTTAAAAACAATTTACCATAATGAGTCTTAAAGTATTTTTCCCGTCTTAAAGCATCCTTTTGGTTTAAGCAGGCTTCGTAATATATTATCTTCAATGGTCTTCTGTCTTTTGTTGATTCAACTAATCCATTACAATGTTGCTCAAATCTTAGTTTTAAATTTTGAGTGTAGCCGGAATAAAACTGCTTATCCTTTTCACTTAATAAAACATAAGTGTAATACATGTTCCTAAAATACAAAATTTAAAACTATTTCACAGGGCAAGCCCTTC